>NZ_JBEOPP010000005.1:0-151289 GCF_040310185.1 Shewanella sp. T24-MNA-CIBAN-0130
CAGCGCAGCGATCCTAGCAGTGACGTAGTCACGCTCTAGATCCTAGCAGGACGCAGTCCGTCCTAGCAGCGCAGCGATCCTAGCAGTGACGTAGTCACGATCTAGTAACTAGCAGGACGCAGTCCGCCCTAGCAGCGCAGCGATCCTAGCAGTGACGTAGTCACGCTCTAGATCCTAGCAGGACGCAGTCCGTCCTAGCAGCGCAGCGACTCTAGCAGTGACGTAGTCACGCTCTAGTAACTAGCAGGACGCAGTCCGCCCTAGAAGCGCAGCGCACTATCCGCGTAGAGGCCTAGTAGCGAAGCGGCCTAGCCCCTAGGGATAATCAGCATTGGTATTGTGGTTTAATACTGTTAAGTTTATTTTCTGGTTAGATAGTTATGTTTAAGGAGGCGTATGCCAAAAGGCTTATTACAACAAGGTTGGTTGGCCAGCGCGAGACCATGTATTTCGCCACATTTTAATCCACGACCCAACAATGAGGTCAGCTTGTTGGTGATCCACAATATTAGCTTGCCTGCGGGGTGTTTTGGTTTACCGCATATTGATGAACTATTTCAAGGTTGCTTGGATATTGATGCCGACGACAGTTTTGCTCAGTTGGATGGCTTGCAAGTCTCGGCGCATTTTTTAATTAGGCGCGATGGTGAAGTGGTGCAGTATGTTGGTTGTGATGACAGAGCATGGCACGCTGGCGTGTCTGAGTTCAAGGGGCGTAAGGGCTGTAACGACTTTGCTATTGGCATCGAACTGGAAGGCACAGATAGTAGTGGCTATACCGACGAGCAATACCAGCAATTAATCCTGTTAACATTGGAGTTAATGGCGCAGTATCCTATGATTAAGGTAAATAATATTGTTGGCCATTGCGATATCGCTCCTGGGCGTAAAACAGACCCTGGTTTCAGTTTTGATTGGTCGCGATATCAACAGGCCATTGCAACTGTTTAAGTAAGCATTTGTGGCATAGCTTGTGTTACTCGTTACGTGTTTCGCTATGCGTTACAGGGTACTTGCAGGCTCCGCCCACTTACACCACAGTCCTTCAATGATGACAGCTGTAACTGAATAGAAGTAAAAAGGATATTCATGGCGTTATTTTCATTATTAGTGGCAATTTTAGTTGAACGTTTGAAGCTGCTGCCAAGTGGTTGGCAGTTCGATAGCGTTATGACGCGTTACCAAAAACAGTTTTGGGATAGCCAATCACTTAAATCAGCATTTAGCGTTGCGATGGCGATTGTGCTGCCGGCTTTATTGGTGTTTGTGATCAGTTTTCTACTCGATGGTATATTTTTTGATTTATTGAGTTTGTTATTTTGGGTACTGATATCCATTATTTGTTTTAGTCACCAATCATTACGAGGCGTGTTTAAACAGTATATCCAAGCGGCATGTCGTGGCGACGTACAAGCTTGTTATCGTTATGCCGGCGAGTTGGATTGTAGTGACTGTTTAGACGTGGTGGATGAACAGGATTTAGGCTGTAAAGTGGGCCAAACAGTTGCTTGGCTTAATTACCGCTATTACGGTGCCGTTGCATTGTATTTGATATTTTTAGGGCCGGTAGGTGCAATATTATACTGTACGGTGCGCTTTTACAGTGAGTACAACAGTAAGAATAAGCTTGAAATGCCATTGGTCGATCATTTACAGATGTTATTTGATTGGTTGCCAAGTCGGGTGTTTAGTTTTGGCTATGTATTAAGTGGCCAGTTTAGCGAAGGCTTAAGTGCGTGGCGGCAATATGGTTTAAGTGTCAATATTGATGCAAAAACCATAGTGACCAATACTGCTGTGGCGGCTGAGTCTTTACCTGAAGCAGGGGATGCGCCACTGAGCGTGCAGTCCACATTGGCATTACTGGCATTGAGTAAACGTAATTTTGTGTTGCTGCTGACGTTGGTTTCCGTATTAACCATTTTTGGGGTTGTTAGCTAGCTAGGCCGCTACGCTACTAGGCCGCTACGCGGATAGTGCGCTGCGCTTCTAGGGCGGACTACGTCCTGCTAGGGTCGCTGCGCTTCTAGAGCGGACTACGTCCTGCTAGGGTCGCTGCGCTTCTAGGGCGGACTACGTCCTGCTAGGGTCGCTGCGCTTCTAGAGCGGACTTCGTCCTGCTAGGACAGCTTCGCTGCTAAGATTTTATAGCCTCTAGCAGCGTAGCGCTCTAGTATCTAGGCTTTTAGCTTTTATAGCATCTAGGCTTCTTTAACGATTTATCCCAACGCTTATCCAGTATTGAGGCTAATATGGATAAATAGTCTGACCCTTAGAACAGAAATATAGGTTATGCTCTAGGCATGAGCGTTTTAAACGACGCAGCTCTCTTTTGTCAGTATTCTGATAACTAGACATGGCTTGTATGATTTGATAAAGTGCGCTCTCTCATATTAATTGGTAAGACCAATTGACAATTGCTTGTTAAGGAGCTGAGCGCAAAATGGCTTATATTAAGATCAACCAGCCAAAAATTTCTGATGTGATCATGGAGCAATTAGAGCGAATGATCCTCGAAGGCAGTTTGCAGCCGGGTCAAAAACTACCTCCTGAACGCGAACTCGCGGTGCAATTTGAAGTGTCTCGTCCTTCATTACGTGAAGCGATTCAAAAATTAGAAGCTAAAGGCTTGCTCATGCGTCGTCAAGGCGGTGGCACCTACGTTAAAGAACAACTTTGGCAAAGTCTTGCCGATCCTATTGTTGAATTAATGCATAACGATTCTGAAAGTCAGTATGACTTACTCGAATTCCGTCACGCCACTGAAGGCATGATGGCGTATTTTGCTGCGCTGCGCGGCAATGATGCGGATATGCAAAATATCCAAAAACGCATTATTGAAGTAGAAGCCGCAACGAATATTGAGACGAAATCTGATGCTATTGTGCGTTTTTATCGCGCAGTTGCTGAGGCGTCACATAATGTTGCCATGCTGCATTTAGTATTGAGTTTAACCCCCGTGCTGCACAAAAATGTGGCACAAAATTTGGAACTTTTGAGCAAACGCCAAGACGCTTCCACCATGGCAAATGATCACAGACGCGCGTTACTTGCTGCGATTATACGCCGGGACCCAGAGGCTGCACGTGAAGCTTCGAATGAGCATTTAAGCTATATCGAAGAAGTCATGTTGTTAGTAAGAGAAGAAGACAGTCGGTTGCAACGTAGTTTGCGCCGTTTAAAGAGCGGCGCGTAACTGAGTTGTTGTGTCAACAAGCAGCAACTAAAGCCGAAATATAACCCGTATATAGAGAAGGACTGCGATATGTCTGAAGATATGCTTCAAGATTTAGACCCATCAGAAACCCAAGAGTGGGTTGATGCTCTGCAAGCTGTACTAGAGCAAGAAGGGTCTGAACGAGCACACTTTTTACTCGAAAAATTAATCGACAAAGCGCGTCGTAACGGTACTCACTTACCTTACAATGCAACAACTGCTTACTTAAACACCATTCCTGCAGGCCAAGAGCCAAATATGCCCGGCAACCAAGAAATGGAACGCCGTATTCGGGCGATTATCCGTTGGAATGCCTTGGCGATGGTGTTACGTGGTTCTAAGAAAGATTTAGAGCTTGGTGGCCATATTTCAAGTTTTGCTTCTAGTGCGACGATTTATGATGTGTGTTTTAACCACTTCTTCCGCGCACCTAATGAGCAAGATGGTGGTGACTTGGTGTATTTCCAAGGTCATATCGCACCCGGTATTTATGCGCGTTCATTCCTTGAAGGGCGTATTACTGAAGAACAAATGGCTAATTTCCGTCAAGAAGTCGATGGCAAAGGTCTTTCTTCATACCCGCATCCTAAGTTAATGCCTACTTATTGGCAGTTCCCGACGGTATCGATGGGCCTAGGTCCTATTCAAGCGATTTACCAAGCGCGTTATTTGAAGTATTTAACTGACCGTGGTTTAAAAGATTGCTCTAAGCAAACGGTTTACTGTTTCTTAGGCGACGGTGAGTGTGATGAACCAGAAGCATTAGGTGCTATTAGTTTAGCAGCACGTGAAGAATTAGATAACTTAGTGTTTATTGTTAACTGTAACTTACAGCGTCTTGATGGCCCTGTACGTGGTAACGGTAAAATTATCCAAGAACTTGAAGGCGAATTCCGCGGCGCAGGCTGGGAAGTAGTCAAAGTGATTTGGGGTCGTTATTGGGATCCATTATTGGCCCGTGATACCAGCGGTAAGTTATTACAGCTAATGGAAGAAACCGTAGACGGTGAATACCAAAACTGTAAAGCCAAAGGCGGCGCATGGACCCGTGAGCATTTCTTTGGTAAGTACCCTGAAACGGCCGAAATGGTGGCTAACATGTCAGATGATGACATTTGGCGCTTAAACCGTGGTGGTCATGATCCGGTTAAAGTTTACGCTGCCCTTGAACATGCACAAAAAACCAAAGGTCGTCCAACGGTTATTCTGGCCAAAACGGTTAAAGGTTATGGTTTAGGTGACGCGGGTGAAGGTAAAAACATCGCTCACAACGTCAAGAAAATGGGTGTCGATTCTATCCGTCATTTCCGTGACCGTTTCAATATTCCGATCCCGGATGACAAGTTAGAAGATCTGCCTTTTTATCATCCAGGTCCAGACTCTGAAGAAGTGAAATACTTGAAGAGTCGCCGTGAAGCGTTATTAGGTTATTTACCACAACGTCGTGAAAAATTCACTGAAGAGTTAGAGATCCCTTCATTGAAGATTTTTGATTCGATTTTGAAGGGCTCAAATGGCCGTGAAATTTCATCAACTATGGCGTTTGTTCGAGTATTAACGGCGTTATTAAAAGACAAAAAAATCGGTAAGCGCATTGTGCCGATTATTCCTGATGAAGCGCGTACTTTTGGCATGGAAGGTTTATTCCGTCAAGTGGGCATTTATGCTCATGAAGGCCAAAAATATATCCCACAAGATTCTGATCAAGTGGCTTACTACCGTGAAGATAAAACCGGTCAAGTATTGCAAGAAGGGATCAATGAATTAGGGGCGATGTCATCTTGGGTTGCTGCAGCAACAAGCTACTCTGTTAACGATATGCCAACCATTCCTTTCTACATTTATTACTCAATGTTTGGTTTCCAACGCATTGGTGATATGGCGTGGGCCGCAGGCGATATGCGTGCGCGTGGTTTCTTAGTGGGTGGTACTTCAGGCCGTACAACATTGAACGGTGAAGGTTTACAGCATCAAGATGGTCACAGCCACGTGTTGGCGAACACGATTCCAAACTGTATTTCTTACGATCCGACTTACGGTTATGAAATTGCGGTGGTAGTACAAGATGGTATTCGTCGTATGTATGGCGAAAATCAAGAAGATATCTACTACTACTTAACCACCATGAACGAAAACTACGTGCAGCCAGAAATGCCAGCCGGTGCTGAAGAAGGTATTGTCAAAGGTATTTATAAGCTTGAATCTGTTGCTGGCAGTGGTAAAGGTAAAGTTCAGTTAATGGGTTGCGGTACTATTCTTGAAGAAGTTCGCAATGCAGCACAAGCATTAGCCAAAGACTTTGGTGTCAGTGTCGACGTATTCAGTGTGACCAGCTTTAACGAGTTAACCCGTGACGGTCAAGCTGCTGAGCGTTGGAACATGTTGCACCCAACCGCAGAGCCTAAGCAAGCGTATGTCAGTCAAGTGTTATCGTCAGATGCGCCTGTAATTGCGGCTACCGACTATATGAAAATATACGGCGAGCAATTACGTGCTTTTGTACCAACAGATTATAAAGTGTTGGGTACCGATGGTTTTGGACGCAGCGACAGCCGTGCAAACTTACGTCATCACTTTGAAGTGGATGCCAAGTTTATTGTTATTGCGGCGCTGAAGTCACTTGTTGATCGTAATGAAATGCCTGTTGATGTGTTAACGAAAACCATCGCTGAATATGGCATTGATGCTGATAAGATCAACCCACAGTTAGCGTAAGGGGATACAAAATGGCTGAATTAAAAGAAATTTTGGTTCCTAATATCGATACTGATGCCGTACAAGTTATTGAAATTTGTGCTGCAGTGGGTGATTTTCTTGAAAAAGAAGCGTCAATCATCACAGTTGAAAGCGATAAGGCAACCATGGACATTCCAGCACCTTTTGCTGGCACCTTGGCAGAATTAAAGATTGCTGTAGGTGATACTGTGTCTGAAGGCACGTTAATCGCGATGATGAGTGCTGCTGACGCCGCGCCTGTTAAAGCAGAAGCACCTAAAGCAGAAGCGCCAGTTGCCCAAGCTGCGGCTCCTGCACCTGTAACGCCAGTGGCAGTTACTCCAGTAGCTGCGCCAAGTGCTGGCAGTTCAGAAGTGATTGAGGTCAAAGTACCTGATATTGGTGGTGACACCGATGTGTCTATTATTGAAGTTCTGGTTGCTGTTGGCGATAGCATTGATGTTGATACGGGTCTGATTACCTTAGAAACCGATAAAGCCACCATGGATGTTCCGTCACCCAAAGCGGGTGTCGTTAAAGCGCTTAATGTGGCCGTTGGCGACAAAGTGTCTGAAGGTTCATTGGTTATCACGCTAGAAGTGGCTGGTTCTGCGCCTGTTGCAGCAGCACCGGTTGAATCTGCGCCACAAGCAGCTGCACCAGTTGCTCAAGCGGCTCAGGCGCCTGCCGCACAGGCCGCGACGACAACTCAAGTACAAGAAATTCATGTACCTGATATTGGCGACGCTAATGATGTTGATATTATCGAGGTGTTGGTTTCTATAGGTGATGACATCACTCTAGATCAAGGCTTAATTACCCTCGAAACTGACAAAGCGACCATGGAAGTACCGGCCCCATTTGCCGGAAAGTTAGTGTCGTTAACCGTTAAAGTGGGCGATAAAGTGTCTCAAGGTAGCTTAATTGCTACCATTGAAACCACAAGTACTGCGCCAGTGGCCCAAGCGGCTCCAGTGCAAGCTGAACCTGCACCCGCAGCGCCAGCGCCAACAATAGCGGCAAGTCGTCCATCAACTCCGCCAGTGCCGTATCATCCAAGTGCAGCGAAGCCTACGTCAACAGGTGTAGCACATGCATCACCTGCGGTACGTCGTTTAGCGCGTGAATTTGGTGTTGATTTAAGCCAGGTGTCTGGTACTGGCCGTAAAGCGCGTATTTTGAAAGAAGACGTACAAGCGTTTGTTAAGTACGAGTTGTCACGTCCTAAAGCTTCAGCTGTTACGGCGGTTGCTGGTGGTGCTGGCAGCTTAAACGTGATTGCTGCGCCTAAGGTTGATTTCAGTAAGTTTGGTGAAGTGGAAGAAGTGCCATTAAGCCGGATCCAGAAATTGTCGGGTCCTAACTTACATCGCAACTGGGTTACCATTCCACATGTTACCCAGTTTGACGAAGCTGATATCACTGAGATGGAAGCCTTCCGTAAGCAACAAAACGAGCTTGCTGCGAAGAAAAAAGCCGATTACAAGATCACCCCATTGGTGTTCATGATGAAAGCGGTTGCCAAAGCATTGGCTGAGTTCCCTGTGTTTAACTCGAGCTTAAGCAGTGACGGTGAGTCACTTATCCAAAAGAAATATTTCCATATTGGTGTGGCTGTAGATACCCCAAATGGCTTAATGGTTCCTGTGGTTCGTGATGTCGATAAAAAAGGCATTGTAGAATTGTCGCGTGAATTAACCGATATTTCTATCCGCGCTCGTGATGGCAAGTTAAAGTCGGCTGATATGCAAGGTAGCTGTTTTACTATTTCAAGTTTAGGTGGTATTGGCGGTACGGCGTTTACGCCGATTGTTAACTACCCAGACGTGGCGATTTTAGGGGTGTCAAAATCTGAAATTAAGCCAAAGTGGAACGGTAAAGAGTTTCAACCTAAATTAATGTTGCCCTTATCCTTGTCATATGACCATCGCGTTATTGATGGGGCGATGGCTGCACGCTTTAGTGTGACCTTATCTGCAATATTATCAGACATTCGCACATTGATTTTATAACCCCAAAGGTCGCTCATAAGAGCGACCTTTTTATTGTGATCGGTTTCAAACAAATTGATTTGAGTATAAAATGCGCCCATCCCAATTTTTTAGTTAACAACTGAATGGAAATTGGACGTGAAACGTAAGTTTCAAGCTGGCGACATCGACATTTGGGCCGATCCGTCTTTCACACGGAATGAACAAGATTAGAGGAAATCATGAGTAACGAAATTAAAACTCAAGTAGTCGTACTAGGGGCAGGCCCAGCAGGTTATTCTGCGGCGTTTCGTGCTGCTGACTTAGGCTTAGACGCCATAATTGTTGAGCGTTTCAGTACCCTTGGTGGTGTGTGTCTGAACGTTGGCTGTATTCCTTCAAAAGCACTATTGCATGTAGCAAAAGTGATTGAAGAAGCCAAAGCGGTTGCTGATCATGGCATCGTTTTTGGTGAGCCTAAGATTGATTTAGACAAATTACGTGGCTTTAAAAATAAAGTTGTTGGACAGTTAACCGGCGGATTAGGCGGAATGTCTAAAATGCGTAAAGTTGATGTGGTTAATGGTTTTGGTAAATTTACTGGCCCTAATAGCTTAGAAGTCACTGCAGAAGATGGCACAGTGACAGTGGTTCAGTTTGAACAAGCCATTATTGCTGCCGGTTCACGTCCCATTAAATTACCGTTTATTCCCCATGAAGACCCACGTATTTGGGATTCGACTGATGCACTAGAACTGAAAGAAGTTCCAGGTAAGTTATTAGTGATGGGTGGCGGTATTATTGGTCTAGAAATGGCCACCGTATACGCTTCTTTAGGCAGTGAAATTGACGTGGTTGAAATGTTTGACCAAGTTATTCCCGCTGCAGACAAAGACGTTGTTCGTGTATTCACTAAGCAAATTAAGAAGAAGTTTAACCTTATTCTTGAAACGAAAGTGACTGCGGTTGAAGCCAAAGATGACGGTATTTACGTCACAATGGAAGGCAAGAAAGCGCCTGCAGAACCTGTACGTTATGATGCAGTATTAGTCGCCATTGGTCGTTCACCTAATGGTAAGTCTCTGGCTGCTGAAAAAGCCGGTGTTAATGTTGATGAGCGTGGCTTTATTAATGTTGATAAGCAGTTACGTACCAACGTACCGCATATTTATGCTATCGGTGATATCGTTGGCCAACCTATGTTGGCTCACAAAGGTGTGCATGAAGGTCATGTTGCCGCTGAAGTGATTTCGGGCTTGAAGCACTATTTCGATCCTAAAGTTATTCCATCAATTGCTTACACAGACCCTGAAGTTGCATGGGTCGGCCTCACTGAGAAAGAAGCGAAAGAGCAAGGCATTGCTTACGAAACATCGACGTTCCCGTGGGCAGCAAGCGGCCGTGCAATCGCATCAGATTGCAGCGAAGGTATGACTAAGTTAATTTTCGAGAAAGAGACTCACCGGGTGATCGGTGGTGCTATTGTCGGCGTTAACGGTGGTGAATTATTAGGTGAAATTGGCCTAGCCATTGAAATGGGGTGTGATGCTGAAGATTTAGCATTAACGATCCATGCTCACCCGACATTACATGAATCAGTTGGCTTAGCGGCTGAAATGTATGAAGGTTCAATTACTGATTTACCTAACCCTAAAGCGGTTAAGAAGAAGTAATTCATACTTGACGACATAAGGCGCCCCTATCTAGGGGTGCTTTTTTTTACCTACAATTTGACTTTGTGGAGGAGTCTTAGGTGAAAGTATTACTTTATAAACATAATCATGTTAAAACATTAATATTGTTTATAAAAAAAAGATAGATAAACTCGCTAAAAAATAACTTGTCAGACGTTATGCAGGATTATTTTTGTTTCCGTTTAAAAGATTATATTGTTTGTTCCAGCTGCAGAGCCGTTAAATAATAATGCTGGCCGCGGTAGTCTCATCGGCTGATGATGACGATGAGTACAAATATTTTCTTTTCGAGGTATAGGCTTAATTTATGATAAAAGCGGTAATCTGTTGCTTCGTTAGTGTGATTTTTTACTTATTCAGCGCTGCTCCAGCGAGTGCAGCAGATATCGTTCAGCGAGTGTTTACTGCGCGCGATGGGTTAGCCAATGCCACGATCCAAGATATAAGCTTTGGCCATTATGGATTTGTTTGGTTGGCGACTCAGCAAGGTTTGTATCGGGTTAGTAATAATAAAGTTAGACGCATCGATAAAGTCGGTTTTGATTCAGTCCTTGATGATGAGCTCATCTCTACCGTCGTTAATTCTGGCCAAGACCATTTACTTATTGGCACCAATTCCTCGTTATATTTATACAGTATTTTAGATAATCAGTTTAGCTTGTTGCTTAAGCCTAAAGACAATGATGTCACTAATATTAATAACAGTATTCGCGTGGCAGCGACTCAGCGTCAGCTCGATGGACGGCTGTTAATATTAGCGTATTCTGGCCAAGTTTATTATTTTGATGATACTTCTCAGCAATTGTATTTATCCCCTAGTCATTTATTAGATCACAATTTACCTTGGCGTAACGCGCTTGAATTAAACAACGCGCAATATTTGTTTTCCACTGATCATGTGCTGCAACTTCATCAGGCTGACGGGACCTTCATCGGCGTATTTCCATGGTCGGATAAAAACGGTTCCATTAGAAAGCTGTTTCAAGATAAACAACAGCGGGTATGGATGCTGACATCGAAAGGGTTATTTAAGGTCAATACCAATACGCTCACACTGCAATCGGTGCCTGAAATTCCTTATTATGTTGAGCAAATGGAGCAAGATCTTAATGGTGATTTATGGATTTCAAGCCGTGCAGGATTGATTTTTTGGAGCCAAGAAAACAACAAGCTAATCGTATACCGTGACGAACTTAAACAAAGAGCTAATATTGATTACATTCATGATATGGCGGTTGATGCAGAGGGGTTGTTGTGGGTTGGTGGTTCAGGTGATGGTCTTGCTGTGATTGCGGGCAAACCTGAATTTTTAATTGATGATTACTCTAAAAAACCGCCTTATCAACTTGATAATGAAATGGTGTGGTCGGTATACAGTGAAGGCGACAAAGTGTGGTTAGGTACCGATGGTGGTTTGTCTGTGGTTAATACACTTGACCAAACATCAACCATGATAATCCCAGCAGGGTTTGAACTTAATGACAGTATTTATCGGATTGGTTCCCTAGACGCACAGCACCTTGTGTTAGCTACCACCAGTGGTTTATATGTGGTCAATAAATTAACCAATACTAGTACTGATTTTGCTCAGTGGAGTGGTGGCAAAGCGTCGCTGAGCGATAGGATCGTCATCGGTATTTATCGTGACGAATTGTTTAACGATATGATTTGGTTTACCACCAATAAAGGCTTGTACTATTGGCAAGAGGGTAATGATGATTTGACCTTACAAGCGCTATCAAATGGTAAGTAGTCATTAAGTAATACGCTATATAAAGCCTTATTAAGGGATGATGCGGATCGTTTATGGATTAGTGGCAGTAAACATTTTGGCTATTTAACCACCGCTGATGAATATGTTTCTAAAGTGGATGTATTTGCCGATTTTACTAATCTCCCAACGATGAATAGTATTATACAAGTGGCCCCAGGCGTTATCTGGTTAGGCACTTCCCAGCAAGGTATTTATCAATTAAATACTCAGACCGATGAGATTATTTCGCTTGATCAACAGTGGAAGATCGACTGTAAAGTGGTGTTCTTTTTTCAAGAAACGGCTACGGACCATATTATCGGTTGTGCTAGTGCCATCATTAAAGTCAATAAAACGTCAGGTAAAGTCAGTTCATTTAGCCATAAAGATGGATTCATTTCTGATGAATTTAATGAGTCGGCAAAATTTTATGATCCTGATAAAGGATTTTATGTCGGTACGCCAGACGGCGCGATGTTAATCGATCTTGATAAACTGGCTCCACGTACTGTCAATGACAAGGTGATACTTGAATCTGTGTCAGTATATTATGAGAATAATACCGCCGTTTTTTTGATCCCAAGCCAATTGTCGCAAGTCGAACCTGGTGCCAACTTAATTAGCTTTCAAATTGCCATTCTCGATTACCTTGATAATAAGCCGATGACCATACAGTATCGTCTGGTTAAGAATGGCGCCGACGCTGGGAATTACGTGTTATTAGAAGGGCAGTCACAAATTAATATTACCGGTTTAAGTGCAGGGGCGTATGTGCTTGAACTGTTATATAAAAGAAATGGCGTATGGTCGAGCGAACCCTTCCAGTATCCCTTTATGATTAAGCAATTTTGGTGGCGATCGCAACAATTTAAAGGTGCATTAACTTTTAGCCTATTACTTATTGTATTAGTGATATTGGTGTTTAGGCAGCGACAGATCAATCGCTTTAAAAAAATGAACGTTGCATTGCTGCAAAGTGATGACCGTTTGCGCCAAGCGTTGAAAGGCAGCGATTCAGACTTATGGGAGTGGCACGGCAATACGCGACTTTTATCATTAGATAATCGAGGTGGTGTACTGGGTCCTATACCGTATATCGAAATGAAACTAGAAGAAATTCCCATTCATCAAGATGACATTGAGCTGATCACCAAAGCCTGGAATAAGTTGCTGTTATCTGCAACAGATATGATTGATATTGAGTACCGATATCAAAATGAACATGATCATCAATGGCATTGGCTGCGGATTAAAGGCCGCGCCATTGAGGTTGATCAAAACAGTGGAAGGTTAATTCACGCTGCAGGGATGTATACCGATATCACTCAGCAAAGAGCACTTGAAAGTGAGGTCAATTTATTAGCTCAAGCGTTTGAGAATACCTCCGAAGGCATGTTGATCTTAGACGTGAATAAAAATATCAAAATTAGTAATGCTGCTGCTAATTTAATTCTAGCGGCTAAAAAGAGTGATTTAGCTGGCAAACCTTTTTCCGACTTAGTGTTTGAGACGGTAGAGCCTTTTGACATGGATGATGTGTTTGATAAGGAGCTCTTTTGGACCGGAGAATGCGAGTTTAATTGTAGTGATGGTAGCCGATGTCCTGTATGGATAAATGTGTCGACCATGTTTAATTTAAATGGCTCTGCATTACATTATGTGGTGGTATTTTCAGATATCACTGAGCGTAAACATAATGAGCTTCATCTGCGCCGCTTAGCAAACAATGACATGTTAACTGGCTTAGCTAATCGGGCGATGTTTTCGCGTCGATTAGGCCAGGTTATTGAAACGGCAAAACAACAGAACGAAACCTTAGCGCTACTGTTTTTAGACCTCGACAGATTTAAACATGTTAATGACTCATACGGTCACAGTATGGGTGACGCATTGTTAGTTGAAGCCGCAAGTCGACTGCAGTCTTGTTTGTCTGAAGAGCATTTGTTGTGTCGTTTTGGTGGTGATGAATTTGTTATTTTGCTGCGTGACGCCAAAGATGTCGATACCATTAATCACATTGCAAAACAGCTATTAAAACAAATCGAAACGCCCTTTAAATTGTACGGGCGGGAATTCTTTATTTCGACCAGTATTGGCATTAGCATTTGGTCTGGTGATGATCAAACCCCCGAGACCTTGATAAAAAATGCCGATTTAGCCATGTATCATGCAAAAGAAGAGGGCCGGGGGAATTTTCAATATTATTCCGCTGAGCGCAATGCAGAAGCATTATACCATTTGCGCTTAGAAGCTGATTTGCATCGAGCGATACTGTGCAATGAGTTTGAAGTGTATTACCAGCCCCAGATCGATGTTCACCAACAAAATAGAATCGTAGGCGTTGAAGCTTTGATCCGTTGGAAACACCCAAAAGATGGCATGGTCAGACCCGATGTGTTTATTGGTATTGCCGAATCCTGTGGCTTGATTGTTGAGATCGATCGCTGGGTGCTGACTCAAGCTTGTCTCGACGGTGCTCGATGGCATCAACAGTATCAAAGTGAGATAAAAGTGTCTGTTAACGTATCGGCAATGCATTTTAGGCAGCCAGATTTTATCGACTTTTTAACCGCAACACTGCATCAAACGGCAATGCCTGCAAGGTGTTTATCGGTAGAAATTACTGAAGGTGTATTGATGAAAGAGATCGATATTGCCAGCCAACACTTACTCGCACTTAAGCAGTTAGGTATTAATGTTGCCATAGATGATTTTGGCACCGGTTATTCATCACTTGCCTATTTGCGGTCATTCCAAGTGAACACCCTAAAAATTGATCGCTCGTTTTTAATTCATATTGATTCCAATCAAGCCGATCAAGCTATTGTGAGCAGTATTATTGAATTAGCGCGAAACCTATCCCTTGACGTTATCGCCGAAGGCGTTGAATCGGAGCAGCAATTGGATCAAGTGGTTAAGCGAGGATGCCATGTTATTCAGGGGTATTATTTTGCCAAGCCGATGCCCAAAGCCGAACTTGAACTCGACATTAAGCGAAAAATGCTGATTAATGAGTAATGTGCACTTTTGTCTGGTTGGTGTCATCTGCTGCTATCCATTAGTATGGCTATTGGTCAAATTTTGTTAGAATGAATTGTTTTTACTTACTTTCGGAATGATTTATGCAACAAACTTTGCGCCTTAACCTGACGACTTGGTTTTTGGCTAGCTGTATTTGCTTTAGCTTAGCGGTGCAACCAGTCTATGCTGCCAAAATATCTACTAAAGAAAGACCGACCATTGGCTTGGTGCTCAGTGGTGGCGGCGCCAAAGGTACTGCCCATATTGGGGTGCTGAAAGTACTTGAAAAACATCATATCCCTGTAGATTATATCGCTGGCACCAGTATTGGCGCCTATGTCGCCGGCATGTATGCGCTCGGTTATAACGCCGACCAAATCGAAAAAATTATGCTTAATGGTGAATGGTCTAAAGGCTATTCAGATACGATTCCGCGAGATAAATTAAGCTACCGTGATAAACAGCAACGGGATCAGTTTAATATTCCACTCACTGTGGGTTATAACAATAATAGCTTAACCTCACCCAGCGGCTTGTTGCGTGGCCAGAGTATGTCGCAGTTGCTGCGTAAATCGACAGGATTAGTTGAACAGTTTGGTGACTTTGATGAACTTGCCATTCCTTATCGGGCGGTAGCGACTGATTTAGCGACCAGCGAAGCCGTAGTGTTATCTAGCGGCAGTGTAGTACAAGCGATGCAAGCCTCTGCCACTGTACCGGGCGCGCTGCAGCCTGCGCTTATTGACGGTCGATTACTCGTTGATGGTGGCATTGCTAACAATATGCCTGTTGATGTAGTCAAAGCTATGGGTGCCGATATTATCATCGCGGTCGATATTGGATCTGCCCTGACCAAACAAGAAAACTTAGACAGTACCCTTGCCGTATTAGAGCAACTCTCAACCATTTTGACTCAAGCGAGCACGGCGCGCCAAAAAACCTTACTGACTTCAAGCGATATTTTAATTCGTCCTGCTATTGATAGTTTGAGTACCACAGATTTTTCCATTATGCCGTTGGCACTTAAATTAGGTGAAGATGCCGCCAATTTAGAGTTGGTGAAGTTAGCGCCTCTTGGCATTAGTGAATCAGATTATTTGGCTTATCAAGCGAATAAATTACAACAAAGTCTACTTTGGTTAGATCCGCTTAAAAAACCCATTTACAAAATTGCTTTTGATAATCAATCAAAAGTCAGTGAGAAATTATTGCGTGAGCGTTTAGGGATTACCGAAGGTATTGTGCTCAGCAAAGAGGATTTAGATTCAGCCCTAAACCGAGTGTATTCGCTGAATAAATTTGAGCGTGTCGATGCGGAGTTTGAAGATGTTGAACAAGGGCGAATTTTAACCATCACCACCAAAGCCAAATCATGGGGGCCGAATTATTTCCAGGCGGGATTTAATTGGGAGGATGACTTCACCTTAGATTCAGCGATTACCCTTAGCTTAGCTTATACCATGACCGACTTGACTGAAAATGGCGGCGAGTGGCGTAATGAATTAGAACTGGGATATAGAAAGTTAGTGGCTACTGAATTTTATCAACCATTAGATCGTGACCAAACATTCTACAGTCGAGGACGATTCGAGTATGAGATGAAAGATTGGAATTTGTTTAATCAAAACAATCGTTATATTCAACTTGAAAACAGTGTGGCTCAAATCGTTTTAGGTCTTGGTTATAACTATGACTCTGATGGTCTTATTGAATTGGGTTTTATCGCAGAAGATGGGCGTGTCAGCAGTGAATTTGGCTTGGTTGATTCGCTTAACTACCATTCAAGCGGCGGCTATTTTAAAGTGGCTTACGACAATCTAAACAGTATTAGCTTCCCGACAGAGGGTAATCGAATCACCTTTGTTAGCTATTTAAGAGATGAGTCTTATAAGGGCTTAAGTAACGTTGGCAACACTTCTAGTGATGATTTAGCCTGGCAATTTGAGGCTGACTGGAAAGGCGCGTTAAAGCTCGGTAATCATGCCATTGTGGGTAAAATGGAATTGGCTACGGTTGAGAATGATGGTGACTTTACCTTACATGTTGCTGATTTAGGCGGGTTTTTAAACTTGTCTGGTTTTCGCAAAGATACCTTAGTCGGGGCGCATAAAGTCTTTGCGGCGGTGATCTATCAGTATGATCTCGGCCGTGATGTGCTAATCACCGACTTACCTTTGTACTTAGGGACGAGCCTTGAAGCGGGTAATGTATGGTTTGAGCGAGATGATGTCGCTTTAGATGATTTGATTTTCGCCAGTAGTATGTATTTAGGTACCGATACCGATTGGGGCCCCGCGGCATTAGGTTTTGGTTTTACTGACCGCGGTGAAACGGCTTTCTATTTATTTGTCGGTAAAAACTTTTAGGCAGTCTATCTAAGCCAAAAGTCTAGTGGCTAGAGCGCTTCGCTGCTAGGACGCTACGCGGCTAGATGCTATACAAGCTAAAAGCCTAGAGGCTAGGACGCTATGCGGCTAGAGGCTATAAAATCTTGTTATCGCTTGTTATCGTCCTCGCAGCGAAGCTGTCCCTAGCAGGACGAAGTCCGCTCTAGAAGCGCAGCGCACTATCCGCGTAGCGGTCTAGGACCTTAGCAGCGTAGTGACCTAGGCCCCTAGCAGCGCGGGTAATAATCCTGCGTGAGCTAACTGATGATGGGCAATAACCCATTTCGTTTGAGTTGCGGTATGAGGCGCAGGGATCGCTACCGTTTGCATGCTGGCTGCCCGAGCCGCAATCAAACCATTAAACGAATCTTCAATAGCGATGCATTGACTCGGCGCTATGCCCAGCCCTGTGGCACAATTTAAATACACCTCGGGATGGGGTTTGCCGTAAGCTAGATTTTCAGCAGATTCAATCGCATCAAAATAATGACCAATAGTGAGTTTATGCAAAACAGCCTCAATAATCCGTGATGACGACGAGGTGGCTAAACCGATTTTAAGCCCTAGGCGTTTACACGCGTCCAGCGACTCAATCACGCCGAGCATGGGCTCACCATTGGCGTTGATTTGGGCTATCACTTCATTGACTATTTTTGTCGCCGTGGCGGCATTATCATAATTTGGCCAAGGAAAGCGTTGATACCAATAACTGACAACATGGTCGATCCGCATGCCTGTCGTTTGCTCCACTTCTTCGCGGCTGAGGTTTAGCCCACAACCATTCAGTACAGTTTGCTCGGCTATCTGCCAAGCGGGCTCAGAATCGATTAAAATTCCATCCATATCAAAAATAACGGCTTTTACCTGGGTTGACACAATATTGGTTCCATAAAGGTGGCGATAGTCAGGGCTAATTATTGCCTTGTTGTTGATAGGGCACAATCAGAACCGTGTTTTATAAAAAATATTTAATCGACAG
The DNA here is from genome assembly GCF_040310185.1 of Shewanella sp. T24-MNA-CIBAN-0130. Taxonomy (NCBI): domain Bacteria; kingdom Pseudomonadati; phylum Pseudomonadota; class Gammaproteobacteria; order Alteromonadales; family Shewanellaceae; genus Shewanella; species Shewanella sp. T24-MNA-CIBAN-0130. The sequence goes on from NZ_JBEOPP010000005.1 coordinate 17,737, forward strand.
CGTGGAATATAACTTTGTGGATAGTTTAATCATTGGTTCATTGTAAGTTCATGTATCTAATGAAATTTAAGGCTGTTTAAAACTATTGTCTAATTTTATTTTAGTAAACTTGTCGGTAAATTGATTTCTGGGCTGATAAATCGCGTTGATTTCATCTCGCTAATAGTGTGAGCTGATTCATACTTTTACAAAGCTGTAGTATACTGGAGGTCGGATTTCAAGCCCGAACCAGTGGAATTATCAGCGTATCATAATGACGCTGAGTTTTGCCGTTAGGCGTCAAACAAAGAGGAATGTTGCCGTGCTAGAAGCATATCGTAAACACGTCGCAGAACGTGCTGCAGAGGGCGTAGTCCCTAAGCCATTAAATGCACAACAAGTGGCTGAACTGGTTAAGTTAGTTGAAACACCTCCAGCAGGTGAAGAGGCATTCGTCCTCGATTTGCTAGAACATCGTATTCCACCTGGAGTAGACGAAGCTGCTTATGTTAAAGCCGCTTTCCTTGATGCCGTAGCTAAAGGCACTGTGTCATCTCCGATCTTAAGCGCTGAACATGCTGTTAAACTACTTGGCACTATGCAAGGTGGTTACAACATTGACCCGTTAATTGACCAATTAGATAATGCCGCATTAGCACCTCTATCTGTTAAAGCACTCTCCAATACATTGTTGATGTTTGATTCATACCACGATGTTGTTGAAAAAATGCAAGCGGGCAATGAATCGGCTAAACAAGTGGTTGAAGCTTGGGCCAATGCCGATTGGTTTTTAAACCGTCCTAAATTGACTGAAAAAGTCACATTAACCGTATTTAAAGTGTCTGGTGAAACCAACACTGATGATTTGTCGCCTGCGCCAGATGCATGGTCTCGCCCTGATATTCCACTGCATGCATTAGCGATGTTGAAAAATGCTCGTGACGGTATTGTGCCTGATGAATCAGGTGTTGTGGGACCCATCAAAGAAATCGAAGCGTTGAAAGGCAAAGGTCATCCATTAGTTTATGTGGGTGATGTTGTTGGTACCGGTTCTTCACGTAAATCTGCCACTAACTCAGTGTTATGGTTCATGGGCGATGATATTCCTTATGTGCCGAACAAGCGTGCTGGTGGCTTCTGTTTAGGCAATAAGATTGCGCCGATCTTTTTCAACACCATGGAAGATGCGGGTGCATTACCGATCGAACTCAACGTTGATCAGATGGACACTGGTGATGTCATTGATATCTACCCTTATCAAGGTGTCGTTAAGCGTCATGGCACAGATGAAGTGATTTCAACATTTGAATTAAAAACCGAGGTGTTATTAGACGAAGTCCGTGCTGGTGGTCGTATTCCGTTGATTATTGGCCGTGGTCTTACTGACCGTGCGCGTGAGACTTTAGGTCTTGAAGCATCGACAGTATTCGTTCGCCCACAAGACATTGCCGCGTCTGACAAAGGTTATACTTTAGCTCAGAAAATGGTCGGTAAAGCGTGTGGTGTTGATGGGGTGCGTCCTGGTCAATACTGTGAACCTAAGATGACTTCAGTGGGTTCACAAGATACCACTGGCCCTATGACACGTGACGAGTTGAAAGATTTAGCCTGTTTAGGCTTTAGTGCTGATTTAACTATGCAGTCTTTCTGCCATACAGCGGCTTATCCAAAGCCTGTTGACGTGACAACTCATCACACATTACCGGATTTCATTATGAACCGCGGTGGTGTGTCATTACGTCCAGGTGACGGGGTTATTCACTCGTGGTTAAACCGGATGTTATTACCCGATACCGTTGGTACGGGTGGTGATTCACATACTCGTTTCCCTATTGGTATTTCGTTCCCTGCAGGTTCTGGCTTAGTGGCATTTGCTGCGGCAACAGGTGTGATGCCGCTTGATATGCCTGAGTCAGTGTTAGTACGCTTTAAAGGCAAAATGCAACCTGGTATCACTTTACGTGATTTAGTCCATGCTATTCCATTAAAAGCCATTGAAATGGGTCTGCTAACGGTTGAGAAAAAAGGCAAAATTAACGCTTTCTCTGGCCGAGTATTAGAAATCGAAGGTCTTGAAAAGCTTAAAGTTGAGCAAGCATTCGAATTATCTGATGCCTCTGCTGAGCGTTCCGCTGCAGGTTGTAGCATTAAGCTAGACAAAGAGCCGATCATTGAATATCTCACCTCTAACATCGTGATGTTAAAGTGGATGATTGCTGAAGGTTATGGCGATCGTCGTACGATTGAACGTCGTATCGTTGCGATGCAAGAGTGGATTGCTAATCCTGAGTTGATGCAAGCGGACAGTGATGCTGAATACGCAGAAGTGATCGAAATCGACTTAAACGACATCAAAGAGCCAATTCTTTGTGCACCAAACGATCCTGATGATGCAGTATTATTATCAAGTGTTGCCCAAACTAAAATTGACGAAGTGTTTGTCGGTTCTTGTATGACCAACATCGGTCACTTCCGTGCGACCGGTAAGATGTTAGAAAAGTTTGCTACCACGCTACCAACCCGTTTATGGATTGCACCACCGACTAAGATGGATCGCGATCAATTAACTGAAGAAGGTTACTACGCCATCTTCGGCCGTGTTGGTGCTCGCATTGAGATCCCTGGTTGTTCTTTGTGTATGGGTAACCAAGCACGTGTAGAGGCAGGTGCTACTGTAGTATCAACCTCTACTCGTAACTTCCCTAACCGTTTAGGTACGGGGGCCAACGTTTACTTAGCATCTGCTGAGTTAGCAGCCGTAGCAGCGTTATTGGGTCGTTTACCTTCACCTGAAGAGTATCAAGACTACGCTAAAGAATTAGATGCCTCAGCAGCTGATACTTATCGTTACTTGAACTTCGACCAAATCGATTCTTACACCAAGAAAGCCGACAGCGTGATTTTCCAAGCCGCGCTTTAAGCTTTAACTAGTTAATTGTTGAACAAAAAATGCCAGCAGAAATGCTGGCATTTTTATTGGTGGTTTAGTTATGTAGGATTAGATATTGCTTTGTTAGGACAACGTTAAGCTTATCTTGTCTCAAGTAGTCGCTATGCTTTAAGTAAATCAAAACCATTTTTTTGCACGAGATTTAGCAGTTTTAAAGCGGGCCCTTCTGGATGCCGTTTTCCTTGCTCCCATTTTTGCACACTCGATACCGAGACATTAAGACCTCTAGCAAATACGGGTTGGCTAAGCCTATTTGAGACACGGATATGTTTAATTTCAGCAGCAGATAATACGTTAACTTCAGGCAAGCATAGTTCATCAAGCTCACGCATGGTGGCTGTTTTCATGATCCCTGCATCATGTAAGCCTTGTGCTGTGTTATGAAGTGATTTTAATAATCTACTCATCTCGTATTACCTCAAATAGTGCTTTGTGTTTCAATGCTTTTGCTAATTGCTTATTATCGTAAGCGAGTAACTCTTTGGCCATAATCTTTAATGCAGTCTTTTCTTTTGTCGAAATATTCGCTTTTTCATTCTTAGAAAAACCAAATATAAAAAATGATTTATCATCGACTTTAAAAGCAATAATGGTTCTAAAACCGCCACTTTTACCTTGAATTTACTAAATTGGCACTATTTCAGTTTATAACTTATGGCCTGCGGCCACTAACGTCGTGGCGCTTCACCCACACCAGACCAAGAGGAAACCAACGGCAGCTCCCTCTTTACTCTTTTTAAAAGAATTGGCCCAGCCGCCCCGCAACATTTTCAAACAGCGAAAACGTCGCCACGGGGATTTATCCAGCTTTTGACTTCATCTGTAACCGTCTTCGGCCCATCTTGTAATAAAGAGTGAAAATGCTAACACTTCCGATGGTACATCCTGTACCGCGAAAGCTAGCGGGCCATCCATGGCCAGCTCACGCTATTTTCTTCAACGGCCTCAAGTTCAGAGTTGAATTTAGGCATTTTCAAGCAGAAACTAGCTCGTTTTTGGACAAAAGTGCGTTAGAGCTTCGGATTTAGTGCAATGACATAAAGTTTACACTGACCCCACTAAATTTTTATCATCGACTTTAAAAGCAATAATGGTTCTAAAACCGCCACTTTTACCTTGGCCAGTACGGGCAACACGTTTTTTAATGACATTGCCACCAAGTTTGGCATCTATTAGCCCACCTTCAATTTCTTTAATCGCAGTCAATAAGGCCGAATCATCTAAATTTTCATCTTTAGCCCAAGATGCAAAGTCAGGTGTTTTAAATATTCTGCCCCACTTAGCATCCTTTAAGTGTATCACTGTGTCCTATAGAACATGTTAGCATTTGAGTGTTTTCTAATCAAGAATAGGGTTGTTCAGAACAAGCTTAGGTTTTGTACTGTAGTAAACGTTAGGTGAGTGAAGCCTTAAAAAGTGATAGCTAACGAGGCTTTCTAAGCAGCCGTTTAGGCTTGATCTCGAGAATTATTGACCGAAATGTCAGCATTTCTATTGGATTAAATTATTCTGTCGTCGTTTGCTTTATCTGAATAAAGCGTGAGTTCGGCCTTTGCTTTGTTATACGCATTAGTAATGAGGAGCAATATTTGGACTTCCTTCCCATTTAAAGCTTGCTAACAAATGATTTGTAATTTGCACCAATACATCTAAAACGGGCTGACTTATTTCAACACGTTGATAACTACCGTCGTCGATTGTGTAACAAAGCTGATTGTTTTCAAGGTTACTCAAACCAAGAAAGCCTTCTGTTTCCATTTTTTTACCTTTTTTCTTGTCTTGCCAAGTTCCATATCCTCTTGAACGATCTTCAATATGTAATGCGGAATTTCTAATTTTCCTGACAGAAGGAAGTAAACGATTAAATTCATCACGACAGTGCTGTACCTGTTCAGGCATACCATCATAAATACAGAGTTCTTCTAAAAATTTACCAAAAGAGTCAACCGCAAAAACAAATGTATGGGCATGTATAAATGGAATTTTATGGATATAGGATCTAGGCAGTATTCCCAGTTCAGCTTTTTTAAATCTTAATTGCTTTTCAGAGAGTATTCGATATTTATCGAAATCTTGGTAATAGTCTTCACCTGCCTCTTGGCGAATTCTTTCATCTATTTCTCGCCTCAGTTCAGCATCTCTTTCCCATTCATTCTTGGTGTTAGGCCTTTCATTTCTACACGCTTCAAACATTGATAGTGAAATTGCAGCTTCTGTAACAATCCCCTCAATACTTCTAAACATACTTTCAATTTCACGTTTGATTTCTTCATCTTCAAATTGAAGCCAAGTGCCTGGATAATTTAACTCGAAAATGTACATTTTCATCCTTGCGTAGAACGTCTATTGAACGGCTCGCCAAATAAAGTCGGCCGCTTAAGTTATTGATTAATATCATCCTACATTTGCTATGTCGTTGATGTAAAGTGATAAGTTATTCGCAAAACCCAAAACAAACCGAGGTGGCCAAAATAAAGTGTTCATAAAATCGCCGTAGAAATTTATTTATTCAAATATCAACAAGTTAAGCTTAATCGCATAATTGACACTTACTACTTTAGACTTACTTATTGGGTTGTTTGATTTAAATTAAGCTAAAACTCATTATAACTGTATATAAAAAAGGGCTATCCATTTAGCGCAACCAACCACTATATATTGTGGTTATCGATTTTTAATTGATTGGTACGTTATCGGCTTAGAATGCACTGCTTGTTCAAGCAACCTGTAGAATAATAATCCCCGAGAATCTGACTTTCTTCTATTGAAGCGAAATGTAAACTCATCTAAATAATAATCAAGTTGCTTAGCCTTTACCGCGCCTTGATAGGTACCTAAAAGCCATCTTTTACATAATGATGAGACTCGATGTACCCCAGGCATTGTTTCATGTGCAGGTACAGATGAACCTAAATGCACTATTCGGTTATGCTTATATCCTTTCTTGTCTATTTGTTTGTATGCTTGAGAGCCATCACTACAAATTGTACTACCAGGTTCAATTACATCTTGAATGAATTGATGGATATGTTCTTTGGTTGCACTTTCCACTTGCCTTAAACGTATCCGGCCAAATCCAGAGGGTGATAGCAGCTCAACAGCGACCAAAACTACAGCCTTACGCTTACCCTGTTGATTTTTAATAGATGATTGGGGAACGACGCCACCTATTAGTGTTTCGTCAACCTCTACGATGCCGGACAGTTTATCCCTTTCAGGATCAACCATGGCATGTCTTAACTTGTGCATTAATGACCAAGCGGTTTGATAACTCCCAAGACCTAATAACCTTTTAACTCCAAGAGCGCTGACACCATTTTTTTGATTTGTAATAAACCAGACGGCAGCAAACCAACTTTTCATGGGGGTTCTTGTTTTGTCAAAAAGTGTACTTGATGTTACTGAACACTGAGAGCCGCAAGCATGACATTTTAACTTGCCATTACTTAACTGATAAGGTGGTTGATGGCTTAAACAGCTTGGGCAAATGAATCCGTTTGGCCAACGAAATTTGTAAAGGTAGCTAATGCAGGATTGTTCATCATGAAACCAATCAACAAATTCGCCCCAACTTGTAGGGTAATCTACACCAGCTTTTAATAAATACGATGAAGTTTTCATCACTACATATTGACACTGGTGGCGCTAAATGGATAGCCCTTATATAAAACCAGCTCATTAGATTAAGCAATCTAGCCAGTAAAAAATGGTCTCTTTAGAAGAGCAATATCGATTAACTTTTGTATGGAAAACGAAGGCAAGCATTGTTAAATAGAGCTTTGGTTCTAACAAACTTTGGGCAAAATGAGTTAGTTTGCTTGATTTGGAAATGGACAAATTCAACATTTAAATTGAGGACGTTGAAGAAAATGACGTGAGCTGGCCATGGACGGCCAGCTAGCTTTCGCGGGGAAGGGACGCCCCATCGGAAGCGTTAGCATTTTCGAATAAGTCCGAAGACGGTTACAAATGAAGTTAAAAGCTGGATCAATCCCCATGGCGACCTTTTCGCTGCTGTTATTTAAGCCAATAGGAAAAATGTTGCGGGGCGGCTGGGCCAATTCTTTAACAAAGAACCAAGAGGGAATAGCCGTTGATTTCCTCTTGGTCTGGTGTGGGTGAAGCGCCACGACGTTAGTGGCCGCAGGCCATATCTTAAAAAGGCTTTGGGGCAGAAGTGTGCCAGCCATACTAGCTTAAAGGGACTAATTCAACTCTGAACTTGATCCCCTTTTGGTCCCGTGCAGGGTGGAACCTTGCGATGTTAATTCAAACGAAGTTTGAAAAAGCAGGTGTGGCCGTAGGCCATTGTTAAAACAAGGCTATGAATACTTAATATTCATATCAATCATTGGTTCTCGAGAACCTTTCTCAGCCCGCAATCTGGCTAAATACTGTTGCCATAATTCAGTTTGATTACTGCATAAGTTATGTAGCACCTTCCAAGAATACAAGCCTGTATCATGACCATCATCAAAGATGATTTTAACGGCGTAATGTCCAACCGGTTCGAGGGTTGTGATATTGACGGCTTTCTTATGGGTAACCAATATTGGGTTGCCATGACGCTGCACTTCTGCTGAGGGTGAGAATACCCGTAGCATTTCACAGCTGATGTTGTAGGTTTGGCTGTTATCGAAAGTGACTTCTAATAACTTGGATTGACGTTTAAGCTTAATGCCGGTCACAGTGGGCGTTGATTGAGTCATGGTATTTCCTGCACAAAAAAAATGATTAGTCCATTGTGGCACTAATCACTCAATAGTTGCTATGGCAAGAGGGTGATAACAGGCAAATATAGCGTGATTTATCACACTTACTGACGGTTAACTATGGGCCATCTCTATAAAATGAAGCGGCTTAAGTCTTCATCTTGTATCAAGGTATCAAGATGGTCATTAACATACTTAGCGTCAATGACAAACGTCGAACCTGATTTTTCAGAGGCATCATAAGAAATCTCTTCCATCAATTTTTCCATCACGGTATGCAAACGCCGAGCACCAATATTTTCAGTGCGCTCATTGACCTGCCATGCGGCTTCTGCGATTCGTTCAATACCCGACGCTTCAAACGTAACGGTTACACCTTCCGTCGCCATTAAGGCAATATATTGCTCCGTAAGCGAAGCATAAGGTTCGGTTAAAATACGCTTGAAATCAGCAGCGGTAAGGGCGTCCAATTCAACTCGAATCGGTAAACGGCCCTGAAGTTCTGGGATTAAATCAGACGGTTTTGACATCTGGAATGCACCAGAAGCAATAAACAAAATATGGTCAGTTTTTACCATGCCATGCTTAGTGTTAACAGTGCAGCCTTCCACTAATGGCAGTAAGTCACGTTGTACCCCTTCACGTGATACATCGGGGCCAGTGCTTTCGCCGCGCCGACAAATCTTGTCGATTTCGTCTAAAAACACAATGCCGTTTTGCTCAACAAGCTCGATGGCTTGCTCTTTTAAGTCTTCTTGATTGACCAGCTTAGCGGCTTCATCTTCAACTAACTGTTTGTAAGCATCTTTAATTTTAAGCTTTTTATGCTTAGAAGTACTTTGACCAAGATTTTGAAATAAGCCTTGTAACTGATTGGTCATTTCTTCCATGCCTGGCGGTGCCATAATTTCAACTCCAACTTGAGGAGCCGCAATTTCTATTTCAATTTCTTTGTCGTCGAGTTGACCTTCGCGTAGTTTTTTACGGAAAACCTGACGGGTGGTAGAGTTATCTTTTTTGTCAGTATCCCAGTCATCTTTTACCTTAGGTAATAGCGCATCTAGAATACGTTCTTCGGCCATTTCTTCGGCGCGATGACGGCATTTTTTCATTTGTCGTTCGCGGGTCATTTTCACTGCGGAGTCAGTCAAATCTCGGATGATTTGTTCAACTTCTTTACCGACATAGCCGACTTCAGTAAATTTTGTGGCTTCAACTTTAATAAAGGGTGCGTTAGCCAACTTTGCTAAACGACGGGCGATTTCAGTTTTACCTACGCCTGTAGGGCCAATCATTAAAATATTTTTTGGGGTCACTTCATGACGAAGCGCCGGTTCTAATTGCATACGGCGCCAGCGATTACGAAGAGCGACTGCAACCGAGCGTTTGGCATTTTGTTGGCCGATGATATGCGAGTCTAGTTCGTGAACAATTTCACGAGGTGTCATTTCAGACATAACGGTTCCTTATCTTTACGCTCGAATTAGTAGTCTAACTTTTCGATAGTTTTAAATTGGTTGGTGAATACACAAATGTCGCCTGCAATCGTCAGTGATTTTTCTGCGATTTCTTCGGCGCTTAACTCGGTATTTTGCAGTAATGCTAAAGCTGATGCATGGGCATAGTTTCCGCCAGAGCCAATTGCAATCAAATCATGTTCAGGTTCAACAACGTCGCCATTACCGGTAATAATTAATGATGATTCAGTGTCAGCCACTACCAGCATGGCTTCGAGTTTGCGCAGCATTTTGTCGGTGCGCCAATCTTTGGCCAATTCGACAGCAGACTTTAATAAATGGCCTTGATGCATTTCAAGCTTGGCTTCAAATCGCTCAAAAAGCGTAAATGCATCGGCAGTGCCGCCAGCAAAACCGGCTAAGACTTTATTGTGGTATAGGCGGCGCACTTTACGTGCATTACCTTTCATCACGGTATTGCCTAGAGACACTTGGCCATCACCAGCGATGACAACTTGATTATTGCGGCGTACGGATACGATAGTAGTCACGTTAAATCCTCTTTACTAATACATCAACGGGTGATTAGGGTGAATGCAATTGTTGATTGATAAAATGGATATGGGGACAAAATGACAGATATCAAGAGATACGTAATAAAAAGCCCTGTTCGAGTGGACAGGGCTAGGAGATTTATGCTTTATAACCGATCGCTAGCGTTAGTCCAACGACAAAAGTATGCAGCCATTTAAACCCGCTCGTTGCATTTTGTGGCGGTTATTTTCTGCATCGCGTTTGTTAGGATAAGGCCCTAATACCACGCGAAACCACAATCCGTTGCTTCCCTCACTGCGGCGCACTTGTGCCTCTACGCCTTGGAAGGCTATTCTGGCTTTCATTTCATTTGCTTGCGACTCTTTCCTAAATGATCCACATTGCATTTGATAGATACCGCTGGACACAACGCCTGACTGAGGCAAGTCTATTTCAACTTGTTTGTTTTCAAGCTCTTCCAGATAGCTCCACTCTTCCTGTGGCTTAGGTGGCAGTGCATTGGGATCTGTCTTGATGACTTTTTTAGGATCTTCTGCAGTCGAAGTTTGCACCGTTTTCGTTTTCGGTTGCTGAACGGGCTCGGTCACGACGGATGAGTCGGAGCTGCCATTAATGGACCATAAGAAATAGCCAAAACCGATGAGTAATGTGAGTATCACAAAAAAAGTCAAATAGGGAAAAGGGCCCTTAGGTGCTTTTTTTCGTTGTGGCGCGCGGGCTTTAGTGCCCGCACGAGGTTTGCGATTTGCGTAGTCACGACTCATAATTACATCCGCTCTAGGGTTTCAATGCCAAGTAGCGATAAGCCCGTTTTTAACGTTTTTGCGGTTAATTGTGAAAGTAATAAACGGCTCTGTTTTTCAGTCTCGGTTTCGGCAGCAAGCACAGGACAAGCTTCATAAAAACTCGAAAACTCGCTCGCAAGCTCATAAAGATAACCGCACAATACATGCGGTAAACCTTTGTCTGTCATGCGGGCTAATACTTCACCAAACTGCGCCAGTTTAGTGCCTAAGTCTTTTTCTTTTTGATGCTCAAGCACAATCTTAGCTTGGCTAAGATCAATATCTTCAGCACGCTTGAAAATACCGGCGACACGGGTGTAGGCATATAATAGATAAGGTGCGGTATTACCTTCAAAGCTGAGCATTTGCTCGAAACTGAAAATGTAATCACTGCTACGGTTTTTGGACAAATCTGCATATTTGACTGAGCTTATCCCCACTACGCGTGCAATTTCAGTCAGTGTGGCTTCATCCATATCTGGATTTTTGCTGCGAACCAGCTCAAGTGCGCGGACATCGGCTTCGTCAAGTAAATCAACTAATTTAACCACACCACCAGAACGGGTTTTAAAAGGGCGTCCATCTGCGCCATTCATGGTGCCAAAGCCCGTGTGCTCGAGTGACATTTCTGGGCGAACAAATTTGGCTAACTTAGCAAGACTAAACACTTGTTGAAAATGTAATGCTTGGCGTAAGTCGACAAAGTACAAGGCGCGATTGGCTTTTAGTACGTTTGAGCGATAACGCATGGCGGCAAGATCTGAGGTGGCATATAAATAACCCCCATCCGCTTTTTGGATAATAACAGGCAGAGGTTCACCCTCTTTGGTGCGAAAGGCTTCTTGGAATACCACTTTAGCGCCATTGCTTTCGACTAATAAACCTTGTGCATCAAGATCGTGAACCACTTGAGCTAAGTCTGCATTATAGGCACTTTCGCCGTGTACATCGGCACGGGTTAAGCTAACCCCTAAACGCTTATATACATCATGGCAGTGGCTTAATGATATGTCGTTAAACTCGCGCCATAATTTATTGCAGTATTCATCACCCGATTGAAGCGCGACGACCAGTTGGCGTGCCCGGGTGGCAAATTCGGTTGATTCATCAAAACGTACCTTGGCCGCACGATAAAAACTTTCTAAATCAGACAATTCCATTTTGGCTTGTTCGCCATTGGCTGCGCGTAACTCTTCCATTAACGCCAGTAGCATACCAAACTGGGTGCCCCAGTCGCCAACGTGGTTTTGGCGAATGACGTTATGACCTAAATACTCGAGTGCACGCACCACGCTGTCACCAATAATGGTAGAACGTAAGTGACCTACGTGCATTTCTTTGGCTAAGTTTGGCGATGAATAGTCAACAACGATGGTTTGCTTAGCCGGCAGTGTGATGCCTAAATGCGCATCATCCAATGCATTTTGCAGTTGGTTGGCGAGGGCATTATCATCAATGAAAAAGTTAATAAAACCTGGGCCAGCAATTTCCACTTTGGCCACATAAGATGATGCCGGCAAGGTGTCAATAATCAGTTGTGCTAATTCGCGAGGGTTCTTCTTAGCCACTTTGGTCAGCATCATTGCAAGGTTAGTCGCTAAGTCACCATGACTTTTATCTTTAGTGCGATCGACCTGAATGCGAGCTTGAAAATCAGCTGGCACAATTCCTTGTTGTTTGAAGGATTCGATGGTTTGTTCTAGTAAAGATTCAATATGTGATTTCATGGGCGTTTGCTTGCACTAATTCGTTAAATGAATGACATGACGGAACCGCATATTTTAGCCGTTTATGGGGTGTGATTGCTATCTGCTTTAACGGAAATATGGGTTTTTTTGTATTGAATACTAACCTAAGTGAAGTTTATGTCATATATAAGGTCGGTTAACTCGGTAATGTTGCTGTTTTATTACATCAAATCCTGCGGATCACGATCGATACTCCAACGACAACGCTTACTTTCAGGTATTTGTTCAATTTGGGCTAATACCCGTTCAAATTCAGTTTGTAAACGCTGCCTACTCTTGGCTTGCAGTATTAATTGGCGTCGATATTTGCCTGCTTTGCGATCAAGGGGGGCCGGAATTGGGCCAATGATTTCAAAGTCCTTATCTTGTGGTAATAGTTCACTGGTTCGGGCTAAAAAAGCATCAGCATCTTCTGCTAAATGCGCTTCTGCACGAATTAATACCATGTGCCATGCGGGTGGTAATAATGCTTGTTGGCGTTCTTTTAGCTGACTGCGAGCGAACTCACCATAACCGCGTTTCAATAAATCACGTAAAATGGGGTTATCACTTTGATGGGTTTGCAGTAGCACTTTGCCGGGTTTGTCTGCGCGGCCAGCACGGCCCGATACTTGAGTATATAGCTGGCCAAAACGTTCTGGTGCACGAAAGTCAGCACTGAATAATGCGCCGTCAACATCAAGTAAACCGACTAAGGTCACATCTGGGAAATGATGGCCTTTTGCGAGCATCTGCGTGCCGACCAGGATTTTATATTTTCCCATATAGATTCCCTGCAACTGCTGCTCTAGCGAGCCCTTTCTTCGCGTGGTGTCTCGGTCAATACGCACAACGGGGTGTTTGGGAAACAGTTTGATTAATTCTTGTTCTAGTTGTTCGGTGCCTAAGCCGTGACCCATTAGCATGGTGCTACCACATTGATGGCATTGACGTGGAATAGCGTATTGATTGCCGCAGTGATGACAACATATTTCATTTAAGCCTTGATGGACGGTAAAAAAGGCATCACAGCGATCGCATTCATGTAAGTGACCACATTCATGGCACAGCAAGGCGGGAGCAAATCCACGGCGGTTTAAAAACAGAAGCACCTGATTACCCGCGTCAAGGTGCATACGCATTTCATTAATCAATGATGTAGACATGCCGGCTTTTAGTGGCTGCGAAGTAATATCGACAATACCTTGCTTGACCTTTTGGGCCGCACCGGCGCGTTCGCTCAGTTCAAGGTGATGATAGCGTCCTGATAATGCATTTTGTAAGGTTTCTAACGATGGTGTCGCCGACCCCAAAACCACCTGGATATCTTCAAGGTGTCCGCGCATTACCGCTAAGTCACGGGCGTGATAGCGCACTCCTTCCTGTTGTTTAAAGCTACTATCATGCTCTTCATCCAGAATAATTAATCCAGGGTAGGCCATCGGCGTAAAGAGTGCTGAGCGAGTACCAATGATAATTGCCGCTTCGCCCACACGCGCTTGCCGCCAAGCCTCAAGTCGTTGATTATCGGTTAGTCCTGAGTGGATCACCGCAACATTGACTTCGAAACGGCGTTTAAAGCGATTAATGGTTTGCGGGGTTAAGCCGATTTCCGGAACAAGAATAAGTGCTTGTTTGCCTTGTTGTAAAATAGTCTCAAGCAAGGTTAGGTAGACTTCGGTTTTACCTGAGCCGGTAATCCCTTCTAATAAGGTGCAATGAAACCCTTGTTGTTGCGTTAGCACCGACACCGCGACGGCTTGTTGCTTGTTAAGCTTATGGGGTGATTCATTCATGACCAGCTGTTGACGCCAACTTAAATCATGGCTGAGCACTTTTTGCTGCCGTTCAATCCACTCTCTTTGTTCTAATGCCTTTAGCGCAGGTTTGCTTAATTGTTGGGTGATGAATTCATCGTGGCTAATTGAGTTGGCCAGCAATAACTCATACAGTTTTTTTTGTGCTGGGGCACGTTTTAATACGCTAGAATCAGCATTGCGTCCTTGTTGGCTTAAATGATATTCAATCACCGCCTGCGGTGCAGCGTTTAGGCCTTTTCGCAATGCAACCGGCAGCGCTTGGCTGAGCATTTGTCCTTGAGTGGTAAAGTAATACCGGGCGGCCCATAGGGTTAATTTATAGAGCGAATCAGGTAACAATGGGGCATCATCAAGTACTGCAGTGACAGATTTAATTTGTTGCGGTGCCAAGTCACAGCTATCATTAATAGCGGTAATTAGGCCGATGAGTTGTTGAGGGCCAAAAGGGACTTTAACTCTAAGACCTATTTGCAATCCCGCTTGATGTTGCTCTTTTACGCGATAACTAAAGTTTCTGCGCAAGGGGACGGGTAAGGCGACTTCAACAAACACGGGCATAAGACTTCATCATTTTTCAATTGTATAGTGGATTGTTGATCAGTTTACCTCTAAGTGTCATCAAAGAGATAGGGCAACATATATGCGTAAAGGACTTATTGAGGTCGGTATCATAGTCTTTGGATTATTAGGTAATATTGCTGCAGTAACGGCTCAAGTGGATCATGTCAGTATCAATAGTCGTCAATTTGAATTGAATAAAGTAGCCAGATTAAGAGTCAATATGGTGGCTCAAAATGATGATGTGTCGCGGCTAAGCTTTTATATTCGTCAGTTAGATGATGGTAACGTTCAGCAGCAGAAGTTAACGGTACAAGGGATTAATCACTTCTTATTTCAGCTTAGTGGCACTGACGTTGTCAGTGATCCAAATGCGCAGTTAATGATTACTCAAGACACTGCGGCAGGAGTGGCGACGTTAGCGATAATGGCCGTTTTTGATGCACCGTATTCGGTTAATAGTGCAACCTTAGTCTCTAATCTTGATAATCAGCAAACATCACCAGTTGCGACCCCCCCCGTTATGAGAGCCTCCAAAACTCGGCAAGTTGACCATCGCTTGGCTCAAGAGCCATCACTACCAGCACCATCAAGCGTTAAATCAGCTCAACAGGTGAGATGTTTGATTGAACGGGATAATAGTGACACATTATGGCGAATCGCTAACCGTTATAAAGAACAATGGCATACGAGTGTTTATGGTGCGATGCTAGCTATTTTTGAGACTAATTTACTGGCTTTTTCCAAGCAAAAAATTCACTTATTAGTGAAAGATGTTCCATTGAATTGCCCATCAACTGCTATTTTAGCGGAATACAATAATAAAGCATTCGACAAGAAAGTCTTTGAGATGATTGAAGCGAAACATGGCGAGAAATAAGTTTTCTGACCATAAAGAGTGATAATCAGCATCACCCATCGAGTATTTACTCTTGTTTGTCAGTAATGGGTTGCAGCTGATTATGTTAATTTATATAGTTGTCCGTATTAAGACTTGTGATTTCGATCGGTCTTAAGGTTAAAAAGTAAACAATAATAATAAATTACAACCAGATAAGCTTAGTGTAAGAACATTATTAGTCAGTGCTGTTAGTCAGCGAAGTAGTGTATAAGGACATTAAATATCATGGTTTTACAGCGTAATTTTGCGCTGTGTTGAAGCGATTTATAATCAAAAGGATTGATTTAATGAGAAGCTTTAAGGTGCTAGCAATATTAGCATTACTGGCTGTTGATAGTATTTCAACGGTTATTGCACAAGTCAGTCATATCAGTATTGATACCATTCCATTTGAAAGTGGACAATCTCCTAACCTAACCGTGCAAATCATAACCGATCAACATGATTTATCGCGGCTGACTTTTTATTTACGTCAAATTTATCAAAATAATATAGTGTTAGAAAAGCTTACTGTAGAACGACGCGATGGTGATGTATTTGTGTTAAACGGTGCTGAAAAAATACACGATCCGGATGCGGCACTTATTGTATCTGAATACCGTAATGCTAAATGGCTGCAATATTCGCCGGTATCTATATTCTCTCAAGCTATTGTTCAGGATCAGTACCAGCCAGTTGCCATAAAAACAATGAAGTCTCCTTCGGCATTGCCGACATCGATACCTAAGTCAATAAATACCAAGGCCATCGCATCACCTCAAGACGCGCCAATGCAAAAGAGAGTGGATCAATGTCAGATCACTTTGTTAGCAGATGATACCTTATGGGAAATTGCTGTGCGTTATCGCAAGCAATGGAATTCAAACCTCTATGGCGCAATGCTTGCCCTTTATCAAACTAATCCATCAGCATTTCATCAAAATAATATTAGCCAACTGCGATTAGGAAACTCATTACGCTGCCCATCAGTGGAGACGCTTTCGCACTATCAAGATATCGCAGTAGATAAAGTGACATTTGATAGTTTAGTGGCTACTCAAGGTGGTCAGTCTCAAGTGGTACCAACGCCGGTGTTACCCGTTAGTACATCGATTGTCGCGACTCAGCCGGTATCAACAAATGGCTCAATCAATTCAATCGACAGTAAAACATCTGAAAGTAATCAACAATTAGCGATTATTGATAAAACGCAAATAGTGCCTCAGCCAACACCCGTCAATAAAGTAGCCAAGACATCAGCCCCTGCAAAAAAAGACATGCAGACCGATGGGCAGGATAAAATCTGTGTAATTGATAAATCTCCACAAGATACGTTATGGCGTGTTGCCGATCGTTACTATCGACAATGGCAAATCAGTGTCTTCGGGGCAATGCTGGCGATTTATGATGCAAATCCGAATGCGTTTGCAGATGATAAAATTTACTTACTGATGGCAGATAGCCGTTTAAAATGTCCCTCTAGGGTGATATTGAACCAATATCAAAATTCGTCGGAGGCCCAAGTTACCTACGAGGCTCTAGCACGTAGGTATAGGTAGTCATAGTATCGTTTAGAAATTCTACTTGTTTGTGTACATGAGACACTGTATTATCTTGCGCCTAAAACATATTGTTATTAACTGCATGTGGTGCTCAACTTCGGGTTGGGAGAGCGACATGGCCTTCAATTTAAGGTAACCCCAAATGAAAACAGGTATCCACCCAAATTACGCTGAAATTACTGCAACTTGTAGTTGTGGTAACATCATCAAAGTGAACTCAACTGCAGGTAAAAACCTACACTTGGACGTATGTGGTGCATGTCACCCATTCTACACTGGTACTCAGAAAGTTGTTGATACTGGCGGACGTATTGATAAGTTCAACAAGCGTTTTGGTATGCTTGGCAAAAAATAATTGCATTGCAATTATTTTTAATAAGGCGCCTTTGGCGCCTTTTTTATTGCTTATCGTTAACCAATCCCATCTCTTAACTCGAGTTGAGGATAAATAACCTCAATTCTGGCGAATAAACGGTTATCAACCAGCCCTTTGTTACGCTCTACGTGTTGTATCGACTTACCATAGGCCAGTTATTGCCGCGTCAATACGCCTTGTTAGCAAAACAAATGCAAGTTTGATATTGCAGACTTGAAATAAACCTATTTTTTACACGTTACTCCATCTCTTATCCCGAATTGAGGTTAACCAGTATTGTGCTGAGGCGAAAACTAATTTTTTAGTGACAAACAATATAAAAAAAATAAAGGCTACTTTATTGTTATTTAGACAAAATAAACTGCAAATATCAACCTCTATATCCGATTGTTATGGTAAATCTTGTTATTTTCCTACATTTTTAACTTATTGATTTATATATATTCATATTCGAAGAGTTAGATTAATAAAACATACCCTCTGTTTTGGCCCACAACACCTCCTATGATTAAGTTTTTGATTTATATCGTCCTTGTATTAGCGTATTGTGATTAAAATTTTCGATGGTTAGCAAGCTCACTGTAAGTGTGTACTGCGGATCATACTTTCCTTCATAGATAGCGCATTTCAGGATGTATAAAATGTCAGATATTCGTCAACAAGCCCTCGATTATCATGAATTCCCCATACCAGGTAAAACAGCTGTTTGCCTGACAAAACCCGCTCAATCGAGCCACGATCTTGCTTTGGCATATAGTCCTGGCGTGGCAGAGCCGGTTAGAGAGATCGCATCGAATCCTGAAAATGCCTATCGATATACTAATAAAGGCAACACTGTCGCGGTGATCACCAACGGGACCGCTATTTTAGGACTGGGTAATTTAGGTCCATTAGCTTCAAAACCTGTTATGGAAGGCAAATCTCTGCTCTTTAAACGTTTTGCTAATATTGACTCGATTGATATTGAAGTGAAACACCGCACCACTGAAGATTTTATCAATACCGTCGAGTCTATTGCCGATACTTTTGGTGGGATTAACTTAGAAGACATTAAGGCGCCAGAATGCTTTGAAATTGAACGCGAGCTTATTAAGCGTTGTAATATTCCGGTGTTTCATGACGATCAACATGGCACTGCAATTGTCACGGCTGCCGGCATGTTAAACGCGCTCGAAATTCAGGGTAAAAAAATTGATGATGCAGTATTTGTCTGTTTAGGTGCTGGTGCAGCTGCGATTGCGTGTATGACCATGATAGTAAAATGTGGTGCATTACGAGAAAATGTCTACATGCTCGACAGACAAGGCGTTATCCATACTCGTCGTGACGATATCAATGAATACAAAGCATTATTTGCTAACAATACTGACAAACGCACCTTGCAAGATGTGATGAAGGATGCCGATGTATTTTTAGGATTGTCAGGCGCGAACCTTTTGGCTGCTGATGATATCGCCTTAATGGCACCAAACCCGGTTATTTTTGCTTGTTCAAATCCTGATCCAGAAATTAAACCTGAATTAGCCCATAGCATCCGTAAAGACTTAATTATGGGTACGGGTCGTAGTGACTATCCAAATCAAGTAAACAATGTATTGTGCTTCCCGTTTATTTTTCGAGGCGCGCTCGATGTCCGCGCGGCTGTGATTAACGACGAAATGAAGCTGGCTGCAGTGTATGCTATTGCTAACCTCGCCAAGGAGCCTGTCCCTGCTGAGGTATTAGCCGCTTATCCAAACGTGTCATCATTGAGTTTTGGTTCACAATATGTGTTGCCTAAACCAATGGACCCAAGATTACTGCCGCTAGTTGCTCGAGCAGTATCACAAGCGGCAATCGATTCTGGGGTGGCTAAAATCATCACCTTGCCGACTGAATATCAGGTATAGACAGTTAGCTATAAATAATCAGCGATAGATGATCTGCTATAAGTCATCGCATGATGGTAAAAAAATATCGTTAATTAAAGGGGCTTTTGCCCCTTTTTATTGGCTATTGCAAAAGCATGATTAAAAACGAATAGTGAACTTGCCGAGCACAATCGTTATACTGGACAAAATTTGAGTTATTAATAAAATAAATAAATCCAGCAGGATAGCGGATAAATGAAACTCACCAAGATCCTTACCAAAAAACTGACCAGCTTTTGGCTGCTTTCATTAGTCGCAGTGGCTTTTGTGTTTTTACTGTGTGCGGTGATGGGCTTTACTCAATTAACCTACACTTTTCAGCAACAGAAAGTCGCTGAATTAGAAACCATGTTAGCTGCTGACTATCAACAACATGGCAATAATCAATTTTCTACTTGGTTACCCCCTTTGCTAACGGCTTATAACGCGGTTGATTTTTCTCTGTCGCAAGGCAGCCAATTAGTTTATCAATTTCATCGCAGTAAAGCCGACACGCCCAGCAGTAGTTTGACCCTATATCAGACCCAGTTAAGTCATGGAAAATTATCGATGACGATAACCTTACCTCCACCATTTTCTTTACATGATCTTGGCTGGCATGAGCTGATTATGCTCGTCATTGGTTTTATCAGCATAGGTATTTTTGTGCGTTTTGGTTATGGTTGGTATTCCAGAGAGTTAGATGGGATTGAACAACTCGCTCTGCGCAGTAAGCTCATTTTAGACGGTCACTTAAAGCAAGCTGCCGATATGCCGACTAATGGTAAGCCAAGGATGATAAACCGTGCGATCAGTCAATTGCTTGCCGAGCTCGATGATGCCCGCAAAGAACGTGGCCGCTTAGATCAATTTATTCGTAAAGATACTTTCCTTGATAAACAAACTCAGATTGGCAACCCGATATTCTTTCAAAACCGTCTTGATGGATTGAGCCATAATCAAAAAATGATTGTTCATGGCGTACTGATGTTGATTGAGTTTGATGATGTTGATTTAGTCGAAGACCAATACGGTGAGAGCGGTGTGAAGACCATGCTTTCATTAACAACCCAAGCCATTACTGCTGCATTAGTCCAATATGAGGACAGTATTTTTGCGCGGCGTAGTTACTCACAATTAGCCATAGTCGTACCACAATTATCCCAGGTAGAAGCGGATCAGTTAGCCCAGCGAATACTCAAAATCTGCCTTGCATTACCTTTTTCTGGCATAGGTAATCCTGATAATTTTCTACATTTAGGCTGTGCGTTTTTTAAAATTGCAGATTTACAAGTTCAACTTGTTGAAGAAGCAGAGATGGCACTTCGAGCAGCACAATTACAACGGGTTAATAACTGGTTTATGTACGACAAAGGCGCGTTAGATGAACAAATTGCTAAAGGTTCTGTGCGTTGGCGTAGTTTCATTGAAAATGCACTGGTTTCAAAACGATTTTTTACCTTACAGCAAGTTATTGTCGATAGCGATAATCAGATTTTACATTATGAAATATTCAGTCGTGCTCGTGATTTACACGGTAATGATGTGCGCGCAACACTGTTTATTCCGATGGCCAATAAATGTGGATTGATGCCACAGATTGAACGCCAAATGTTGGAACAAGTACTCTTCAGGTTAATGTCCGAAAATACATCAACCTACAGTATCAACTTAAGTCTATATAGTTTGACCAGCAGAGCGTTTGTTCGTTGGTTACAATCGACGTTATTGGAACATCGCCCTTTAGCGGCACGACTTATTTTTGAAGTGTCGGAAGACATCATTGTTAAAAACCAGAAAAATACTTCACTGCTTAAAACGCTCGATATGTTAAGAAAAATGGGCGCTAAATTAGCGGTAGATCATGTTGGCCAATATGTTGTGGGGACTCACTATATTCAGGAGTACCACTTTGATTTAGTGAAATTACATCGTTCGATCGTGCGACGAGTACATCAACGTTCAGAAAACCAATTGTTTATACGCAGTCTAATTGGTGGCCTTTATCGCGCCGAAGTGAAAGTTATTGCTGAAGGTGTTGAATGTTTCGAAGAATGGCAAACGTTAAAAATTCTAGGCGTGAGTGCTGCTCAGGGAGAGTTTTTGGGGCAAAGATCTGAAGTTTAAGTATTATAGTGCTATGTTTGCGGTAATTCATTCACGTTAGATCTTGTTTATCAATAGATTGCACCTTATTGTAAGTAGATATGTGGCATATTTATGATGATTTATAGCATTAACGCAATAATAACAAACTGTAATCGTGATAAAATTGCCCGGTAATACTAGAAAACACCATATATCTTAATCGAATTGTATCGATGTTACGTGTTGTTGTATTAGATTTATAATGTCGTTTTTGGATGTTGTACCTCTGCTCAGTAATCTTAACTAACTAATTAATATGTTAGTGAATATGGACTACCCAATGGACAATGGTTTTTTGAGTAAACTAGCTTTTTGGCAGACATCGCAATTGATGGGTAATGTAGGCGTATTTATCACTGGTAATTCGCTGTGGGTGTGTCATCCCCAACAAGGTCAAATCGCGCCAGTTATCAATCAAATTTTAGTACAAAAAAACAATTTGCTTCAAGCCTTTGAAACACTAAAGAGCCAGTTTGGCCGAGTTCGGGTGCAATTAGTACTGTCGCAGCAGTATTATCAATTATTACAAGCTGACAAACCCAATGTCGAACCTGGCGAAGTGACTCAGGCGTTGATCTGGTCTGTTAAAGATATGGTGTCAGAGCCTGTCACTAATATTTATCTGGATTATTTTGAGTCCAGTCTTATCTCCAGTTCAAAAGTGAATGTGGTGGTTAGTAGCCGTCAGTTTTTAACTCAAGTGGCAAGTGCTTGTGATGCTAACGGATTAGATGTTGCCGGGATAAGCATTGAAGAATTCGCATTAAGCCATCTATTAACCCACGATAATATGGCACATATGTTGGTAGCCCACTTGCCACAACAAGAGTTGTTGTTGTTGGTTGTTAAAGCGGGTGAAGTGTTAATGCAACGTCGAGTGAGAGGGTTTAATCAGCTTAACAAAGCGACTTTAGAAGAGTTAAAGCTGGGCTTAGCCGATAATCTCAGTTTAGAAATTCAACGGTCTATGGACTATTTTGAAAGCCAATTACGTCAAGCTCCAGTGGGATCGATTAGTATCTTGGCTGAAGGTGATAGTTCATCATTAGCCAATCTTGTCGGCGCTAACTTTAATCAAAAAGTGGTTGCCGTGACTCACGATGGCGTACCGAGTTTACTTGCTCAGTTAGCGTTGCAGGAATTAGCTCGAGGTGAAGCGTGATAAAAACCGCCGTTAATTTATATTCCACAGATTTGTTGCCGAAAAAACAAAGACTGACCTTTATAAGGCTGATGCTTGCATTGGCCTTTCTGTGCGGATGCAGCGCGGTACTTTATGCAGTAGGACTGTGGCATGCCGATGAGTTGCAAACCCTAAACCAGCAGGCAAGCACTGAGAAAAATAGTTTAAAAAACCAGAAAAGTCAGCTTGAACAACAAATTGCTGCCCGTAAGCCCAATGGGGACTTAGTGGCAAAGGTTGAGCTTGAACAGCAGCGTTTAGATCTAAAAAAACTGTTAAAAGATGAGCTTAGCCAACGCAATACTCTGATTAGCCAAGGTTACTCGCCAATGCTGACTGACTTGGCCGCCGTGGCGGATAGCAGTGTGTGGTTGAGTCATATCACCATTGAACAGCAAAAAAACGATGCTCAACGCATTGAGTTTGAAGGTTACGGTCGTCATCCGCAAAGTATTCCATTATGGATAGATAAACTCAAAACCACTTCAACATTAAAGGGTTATGCGTTTTCAGCAATGACGATGGATCGCGGCGAAGCACAACCGTTGGCGTTTAAATTAATAAGCCAACCCATTGCTAAGGAGTCAGCACAATGAAGCAGCAATGGCTGGTGTGGTCGTCAAAATTTGATGCGTTAAGCCCTCGAGAGCGGATATTGATTACGTTTGCTCTGCTAGTTCTGGCAGGGATGTTGCTGTTTATGCCATTAGAATCGCAATGGAAACAGCACCAAAGCTTACAAAATCAGCTTAAGGGGCTAGAACAAGAAAATTCGATTTCCTTACAGCAAGTGGCACTCTATGAAGAGCGTTTACAACTTGACCCTAATAAAGATTATCAGCAACGGTTACAAATCATTACCGAGCAGATGCAATTGATTGATGCCGATCTCACCGATCAAATGGTTGATATGGTTCCTGCGGATTACATGCCAACAGTATTAGCCAACTTGTTGGGTAATGTGAAAGGCGTGACATTAATCTCGTTTGCCTCCATTGCACCCAAAGCCTTACTGCAAGTGGGTGATGGCAGTAAAGTTAACCTTTACAGTCATGGTATTAAGCTGATGTTACAAGGCGATTATTTTTCTATTTTAGCGTTTATTAAAGCCGTTGAAACGATGCCAGATAAATTGTATTGGAAGCGTTTAGATTACCGTGTTGAATCTCATCCCGAAGCGTTAGTTGAATTAGAACTTTACACACTGAGTGTGAATAAGGACTTTATCAGTGTTGCGAAACAAGATTAATCCCATGGCGTATGCATCCTGCCTAATGATGCTGTTAGTGTTTGCTGCAAACGCACAGACATTACGTGATCCAACCTTACCGGGTCAGGGCTTTATTGCCGTTAAGGCCAAAGCCGATAACCCATCTTTGGTGTTAAACAGTATTGTTAACGGCCAACATAGCTATGCGGTCATTAATAATATTATTCTTTCGGTGGGTGACGCAATTAGCGGCAGTGGATTACGTGTATCAAAGATTAGCCAAGACTATGTCACCTTGTCAGATGGAAGAAAACTTCAGCTATTTCAGTCGATAACAGAGCGGTAGGATAAGAATAAAAATGAATGTAATTAAATATGTTACTCCTCTGATGTCGCTGTGCCTAGTTGCTTGCCAAACGACAGATAGACCCGATCCACAAACCGCAAAAGCGGCTTTGAATGAGTCAAGGCAACAAGCTGAGACCCGTCAAGCCACTGTGCCACCACCAGCGGTTATGCCAGAAGATGTTCAACGTGAGCTTAATGGTAATAATGTGTTGAGCTCATCAGCAAGGGCCTTACCTGCAGAGCGTCGTTTTGATGTGTCAGCAAATGACGTTGATGCGAGAGTGTTCTTTCCAAGCTTAGTCAAAGACACGCCCTTAAGTGTTGCGGTACATCCTGATGTGCAAGGTAACATTTCGTTATCATTAAAAGCGGTCACCTTGGCAGAAACCATTCAGGTTGTTGAAGACATTTACGGTTACCAAGTTAAGCGCGAAGGTCGTATTTTACGGGTTTACCCGTCGGGTATGAGAACCGAAACGTTCCCATTAAATTATATCTATATGCAACGAGAAGGTTTGTCATTAACTTCGGTGAGCTCTGGTCGTATTTCCGATCAAAATAGTAACTCAAACAGCAGTGGTAATAGCAGTTCGAGCAGCAACAGTAGTTCGAGTAACAGTAACAATAGTAGCAATGGTAATGCCAACAGCAGTGACAATACCAATGGTACGTTTATTCGTTCAACGACCAAGACGGATTTTTGGGGTGAGTTAGAAGCCACCTTAATGTCAATTATGGGTGAAACCGGTGGCGGGCGACAAGTGGTGGTGACACCTCAAGCAGGGCTGGTAACCGTTCGGGCTTTCCCTGATGAATTACGTCAAATTCGTAGCTTCTTACAAATAGCAGAAAGCCATTTACAGCGCCAAGTGATTTTAGAAGCAAAAATTATAGAAGTAACCTTATCTGATGGTTACCAGCAAGGGATCCAGTGGGAGAATGTTTTAGGCCATGCCGGCAATACCAACATTGATTTCAGTACCTCAGCAGGACAAGGTTTAAGTAATGCCATTACATCTGCCATTGGCGGTGTCACCTCGATTAATTTCACCGGAAGCGATTTTAGTAGCATTATTAGTTTGCTGGATACTCAAGGTGATGTAGATGTGCTTTCAAGTCCTCGTGTTACGGCTTCTAATAACCAAAAAGCGGTTATTAAAGTGGGTAATGACGAATACTTTGTCACTGATGTGTCATCAACGACAGTGGCTGGCACCACTCCAGTGACGACGCCACAGGTTGAACTAACGCCATTTTTCTCCGGCATTGCCTTAGATGTAACGCCTCAGATTGACGAAGATGGCAATGTAATATTGCATGTTCATCCTTCCGTGATAGATGTGAAAGAACAAACTAAAGAGATAAAAATCAGTGATTCAACCTTAGAGTTACCGTTAGCGCAAAGTGAGATCCGTGAGTCGGATACGGTTATCCGCGCCGCTTCTGGCGATGTCGTGGTGATTGGTGGATTAATGAAGAGCGAAAACATTGAAACCGTGTCAAAAGTACCGTTATTGGGTGATATTCCTTTTCTGGGCGAAGCTTTCACCAGCCGCACTAAATCTAAAAAGAAAACCGAATTGATTATTATGTTGAAACCAACGGTTGTCGGTGGTGATACATGGAAGGATGAGTTAAAGCGCTCACAAGATTTAATAGAGCGTTGGTATCCTTCTAAGTAGTGGCGGTTGGTGATTGATAGATAAGTTGCCGTAGGCGGTTGATAAGTGTGGCGGTTGAAATTGATAAGGGATAGCCAGTAATTATGTATTTGCAGCACTTTGGCTTAAGTCAGTTGCCCTTTACGCTTACCCCAAATACGGGTTTCTTTTTTGGCTTGTCGCCGCATGTGGAAGCCTTACAAGTACTCCAAACCGCATTGCAGACAGGTGAAGGTTTTATCAAGGTCACTGGTGAAGTGGGCACAGGTAAAACCTTGGTTTGTCGTAAGCTGATAAATGATTTACCGGCTCAATACCATTGCGCTTACTTACCTAATCCCTATTTAACCCCTAAAGAATTACGCTGGGCTGTGGCGGGTGAACTTGGCTTGGCATTACCGAACAAATTAGATCAGCAACAGCTAACAAGGCTAATCCATGAGCGTTTGTTAGCGTTAAATCACCAAGGCTTTCACGTAGTGTTAGTGTTGGACGAAGCACAATCATTACCTGATGACAGTATTGAAGCGTTACGCTTATTTACTAACTTAGAAACCGAAAGTCGCAAGTTGCTGCAAGTCGTGCTGTTTGGTCAACCAGAATTAGACGAACGTTTGGCGCAAGCTAAATTTAGACAATTAAGACAACGTATTACCTTTAGCTACGATCTGCGTCCGTTAACATGGGATGAAATACAAGCTTATATTCATCACCGACTTGCTGTTGCGGGTTATCAAGGGCCGGAATTGTTTAGTACCGTCGATATTAAGCGTATTGCCAAAGCCGCTCGAGGCATCCCGCGTTTAGTGAATATATTGGCGCATAAGAGTTTATTGCTGTGTTATGGCCAAGGTGAAAAAAAGGTACTGTCGCGGCATTGTCTCGCGGCAATAATGGATACCGAAGATGTTAATTTACAACACAAAGTAACGTTCTCTCGTGTCAGTATGCTGCTCATTATATTGTTTGGGGTATTGCTGTTGTTTATCGGATTGAATGGCCCAAATTGTTGTGGTGAATGGATGACACAAATAAGCGAAATTAAATGAGTGTGATTATCAAAATGCTCAAAGATTTAGAGCAGGGTCAGCAGCCCGGAATAGACAACCCATCGGCACCACCGGTGGGAGAATTCGTGCGTCCTGAAATTCAGTATCAATCCGTCGCTAAATCTCGCTCAGCATCTATTGGTCTTTTTATTGTTGCGGCACTATTGATCCCCACGTTGTGGTTTGGTGTGTCGATGTACCGCCAAGCCAATATTCAAATGGTCAGTGAGCCAGTCGCTGTCAGCGCTTCTGCGAGTAAAGAAACCCAATCATTGCTGAGTCAGCCACAAGATAATGATGGTGTTGCTACTGAGTCGCCTAAGTTGTTAGTTGTAAGCTCAACAGCGACATCGATTCAAGCTCCTATTGAAGCATCAACTCAGGCGAACACTGTCGCAATAACTCAAGACAGTACTCAAGTCAGTCAGACAACGGATACCTCAGCAGTGGGCACTGCATTAGAGACTCATCAAAGCATTGACATGACAGCACCTGAAACGCCACAAACTAGGGGGCAAGTCGCTGAAACAGTCAAAACACCCGCGCAAATAGCGGCAGCCTTAGTCACAGAAATAGTCACAGAAACAGTCACAGATAAGCCCAGTGTTTTAGGCTCGAATAAGACAGCCCTAAATAACATCGGAACAAATCAGACTGTATCGAATAACGCGGTATCAAGTAAGACTATATCGAATAACACTACATCGAATAAGATTGCACCTAATAACAGTGCATCTAATAACATTGCCCCCACGCAAGCCTTAACCACAGCGCCATCGTCTGGTTTGCCTGCACAAGCTCCAATTGTGATACAAAAGCCGGTGGAAATGACGGTTAAAGAAGTGGTTCTCACTAAGACGCAAATGGCGCAATTGCAATATCAAAAAGCGATGAATGCAGAGCAAGCGCAGCGCCTTGATGATGCAGCAGGTTACTATTTAGAAGCGATTATTTTACAGCCGAGTTTACATAAAGCCCGTAAGCAATTGGCCAAAATTTATTATGTGCAAAGTAATCTTACGGCGGCAATGCTATTACTCGAAAGTGGAGTCAGTTTATTTCCGCAGCAATGGGAGTTTTATGTGATTCTGTCGCAAATTCAAACTCAAATGAAGGCTTATGATGCCGCATTGTCGACAGTGGCCATGATCCCCGATAACTCTTTATGGGCTCGTGATAAATGGATAGCCCAAACCGATTTAGCCCAAAAATCGAAAAATTTTGCTTTAGCCGAGGCTGCTTATCGTCACTTATTGTTATCCGAATCGACTAAACCTCGCTGGTGGATGGGCTTAGGTTATTCACTCGATTCGCAGAAAAAATATCCCCAAGCCGCTCAAGCTTACCGATCAGCATTAAGCTATGAAGGATTATCAACTTCAGCCATGACATTTATTGAAAAGCGTTTAGATCAGTTAGGAGCAAACCGATGAAGCCTAAGTTAAAGATGCGGTTAGGAGATCTTCTTGTTCAAGAGCTGATTATCACCGACGAGCAATTACAGCAAGCATTAACAGAGCAACGTAGCTCAGGTAAAAAGCTGGGTCGGACATTAATTGATTTGAACTGTATCACTGAAGATCAGTTACTTAAGTTTTTATCTCAGCAGCTTAATTTACCGTACCTTGATATTAGTCGTCGTCCGATTGCCGCCGAAGTGGTCAATATTCTCCCCGAAGTACAAGCGCGACGTTTTCGTGCTTTAGTGGTGGAAAGTCATTCCGACCATGTGTTAGTTGCTATGAGTGATCCTGCTGATTTGCAAGCTATCGACAACATTGAAGTATTAGTTGCCCCTAAGCAGTTAATGATCGCGGTGGCGCCAGAACAACAATTACTCGATGCGTTTGACAACCTTTACCGCCGTACCGATCAAATTGCAGCGATTGCCGGTAAGCTTGATGAAGAATATGCCGCTGATGACATGTTCGATTTGGCTAATTTAACGCAAAGCGACAGTGATAACGAAACCACAGTGGTGAAGTTATTACAGTCTATTTTTGAGGATGCGGTTCAAATGCGTGCCTCAGATATTCACATTGAACCCGGCGATAAAGTCTTGCGGATCCGCCAGCGTATTGATGGTCAATTGCATGAAAACATTCTCAGTGAGGTTAATATTGCCTCGGCCCTGGTATTACGGCTTAAATTGATGGCGGGATTGGATATTTCAGAAAAGCGTATGCCACAAGATGGCCGTTTTCATATGGAAATAAAAGGTCATCAAATCGACGTGCGGATGTCGACCATGCCGATTTATCATGGCGAATCTGTGGTGATGCGTTTATTAGATCAAACCACCGGCCTGCGCACCTTAGATGAAACCGGCATGCCAGCGCATATTGTGGCGCGTATTCGTAAACAGATTAAACGTCCTCACGGTATGTTGTTAGTTACTGGGCCAACAGGTAGCGGTAAAACGACCACCTTGTACGGTATTTTAAGTGAGCTTAACACTGCAGATAGAAAGATTATCACCGTAGAAGATCCGGTTGAATATCAATTACCGCGAATTAACCAAGTCCAGGTTAATCATAAGATTGGTTTAGACTTTTCTAACGTGCTGCGTACCACGCTTCGTCAAGATCCCGACATCATCATGGTGGGAGAAATGCGTGACCAAGAAACCGTGGAAATTGGTTTACGAGGTGCATTAACCGGTCACTTCGTGTTATCGACGTTACATACTAATGATGCTGTTACCAGTGCGTTGCGATTACTCGATATGGGCGCGGCAAGTTATTTGGTTGCCAGTGCGCTACGGGTCATTATCGCTCAGCGTCTGGTTCGACGTGTTTGCCATAATTGTGCGATAGATTATCAGCCCACAGCGGCTGAACGTAGCTGGCTTAACAGTGTGACTAAAAGAGATATTAGCAGCGCCACGTTTAAAGTGGGCAGCGGTTGTCAAACCTGTAACGGCTCAGGCTATCGCGGCCGAATTGGTATTTTTGAAATACTCGAACTCGATGAGAACATGATAGATGCCATGCGCACCGGTAATCCGCAAGATTTCGCTCGTGCAGCCCTGCGCAGTCCTAACTTTATCCCACTGGCACATTCCGCGATGGAGTATTTATTCTTAGGCACGACCACACTCGAAGAGGTGTCAAAACTGGTTGAAGATGTCAGTGAATCGAAAGTGGCCTTGTCGGAAGATTTGATTAGCCAACAAGATATTGGATTGTAATAATGCCAACATATCAATATCGAGGACGTAATTCACAAGGGCAGGCTGTTAGTTCACAGCTTGAGTCCGCCAATGAAAGCGCGGCGGCCGATGCGTTGCTTTCCCGGGGGATAATTCCACTAGAATTACGTGAAGTGAAAACCAAGCAACCTTTTTCAATGAGCTTGTTTCAAAGCAAAGTGTCGCTAGAAGAATTGCAAATATTTAGTCGGCAAATGTATTCACTGACCCGTTCAGGTATTCCCATTTTAAGGGCGATTGCGGGCTTATCAGAAACCACTCATTCTGATCGGATGAAACAAGCCTTAGATGATATTTCACAACAGCTCACTTCGGGCCGACCATTATCTTCGGCGATGAATCAACATCCGGAGATATTCGATTCGTTGTTTGTGTCGATGATCCATGTGGGTGAAAATACCGGTAAGTTGGAAGATGCCTTTATCCAGTTGTCAGGTTATATCGAGCGAGAACAAGAAACTCGTCGGCGGATTAAAGCGGCAATGCGTTATCCCATGTTTGTATTGATCGCCATTACCATTGCGATGGTTATTTTGAATATTATGGTTATCCCTAAGTTTGCCGCTATGTTTTCTCGTTTTGGTGCCGAACTACCATGGGCGACAAAAATATTAATTGGCACCTCTAGCCTGTTTGTTAATTTCTGGCCCCACATGATAGTGCTATTCATTGGCGTTGTAGTGGGTATTCGATATTGGCATCATAGTGCAAAAGGTGAAAAACAGTGGGACTTATGGAAACTGCATATTCCTGTTATAGGCTCCATTATTGAGCGTTCAACCTTGTCGCGTTATTGCCGCAGTTTTTCGATGATGATCAGTGCGGGTGTTCCCATGACCCAAGCATTAAGTTTGGTGGCCGATGCAGTGGATAATGCCTATATGCATGACAAGATTGTCGGCATGCGCCATGGCATTGAATCGGGAGAATCAATGCTAAGGGTATCCAATAGCAGTCAACTGTTTACGCCGTTAGTCTTACAAATGGTGGCCGTGGGTGAAGAGACGGGACAAATCGATCAGCTATTAAATGATGCCGCTGATTTTTATGAAGCCGAAGTCGATTACGATTTAAAAAATCTGACGGCAAAACTCGAACCTATTTTAATCGGCTTTGTTGCTGGCATTGTATTGATACTGGCACTGGGCATTTATCTTCCTATGTGGGATATGCTTAATGTGGTCAAAGGCGGTTAACGCATAATGCACATTATTGATGGGATAGCGGTATGCTGAGCCAGCAAAAAGCGGATCATGAACTGCTTAGCATGTATGGCAAGGTCATTGCTATTGTGGTGTTGTTAGTGTTGCTGGCTATTTTCGGTATACGTTATCTCAATACCGCGTCAAATATAGGTGGACGGGGTCTAGAGCTTGAACAAAATCGTTTTTTGAATGTGTTAGCTATGGTGCGCAGTCAATGGTTAGCTTCTGGTCGGCCGGATAAAATGCAGTTGTCATGGCATAATCTGGCATCAAATGTGCTTACTTCACAGAGCAATAAGACAGCGTCAAAAAACGGTCGAACCAACACCGAAGAGATTAACGACGATGCTGATCTCGTTGGCACCGATAATTGGATTTCTTTATCTGACCAAGGTTGGCCAATCATTGATACGAATGATGTTCAAGGTTGCGAGCGACTATGGGGTCAATTACTGGCCACTAATCTTCAACAGTTGCATATTACGGTAGATTATCAGTCTGATACTAATATTTGCCGCTACTCTTCAGATAATAAAGCCAGTTTAAGTTATCAATTGAAAACGGGTAGAGTGATATTTTTAATTAATGACGGATAGAGAGTGTTCCATTAGTGTTAAAGTGTTAATAAGCTGATAATATTAGCTAAGTTAGAGCTGAACCAATATTATTTCTGTTTTAGGCGCAATATAGAAGAGCAAAATATTATGAAATTGAAACAACAAGGTTTTTCATTGATCGAGTTGGTCATTGTTATTGTTATCCTCGGTTTATTGGCCGCCACAGCGATCCCGCGTTTTTTAAATGTGACCGATGATGCTGAAGACGCCAGTGTAGACGGTGTAGCGGGTGGTTTAGCCACTGCGGTGAGTTTTGTGCGTGCCCAGTGGGAAGTCGATGGTCGTCGTAATGCCAGTGTGCTATTAGACGGCACCAGTGTGTCATTAGACACGCGTTTTGGTTATCCAACAGGCACCACAAATACCAATGCAACCGCAATGAATAGCACCCGATGTCAGGAAGTATTTGATTCAGTGTTACAAAATGCGCCAAGAAACGTATTGGCTAACCAAGATGCAAGCGATGTACGCTACACCGTTAGTGTACTAGGTGGTGCTGGCGGTTCATCTATCAGTATTGACGGTATAACCGTTAACAATCTTGATTTATGTGTTTATCATCAAGTGGCTTCACTAGTACTGAACCCAACCAGCGGTGTGCCTACACCAGCACCTGACTTAACGACTGCGGATGCAAAAGGCGTGATATATAATCCAGGTACAGGGCAAGTATTAAGCTTTACCCAAACACCCTTCACGCCATAAGTCATAGTTTATAGTTTGAGGCGTTTACCATTGAAATGATTAATAAAATATGCTGTTATTAGTCTAAGTGTTATTTAGCTTAAGAGTTAAACAGTCACCGTATTAAGCCGTCACTGCCACTAAAGGTGATAGTCGTTTCAAACAATAGCCGGAAGTTCAGCTCGTGCTATGTTTTACCAAGGTTTAATAAGGTTCAACGAGATGAGATGTTAAATACATTATTTTATTATATAAAAGGTAAGTTAAATGCAAATTAACATGCAAAAACAACAAGGTTTTACGTTAATCGAATTAGTGGTTGTGATCATTATTCTCGGTATTTTAGCGGTAGTCGCGGCACCTAAGTTTATTAATCTGCAAGGTGATGCGCGTGCGTCAGCTTTAAGTGGTTTGAAAGCAGCCATTCAGGGTGCAAATACCCTAGTTTACTCGAAGGCAGCATTAGCTGGTGAAGAAAAGGGTGACGCTACTGATGGTACTGCGACAGTAGATATTTCTGGTACAGACGTTAATATTGTTTACGGTTATATGGCTGCTGCTCAAGTTGATATTCAAAATTCTGTTGATGTTGCGTTTGATGTGGAAGCGGATCCGCAAACAGGTACTAATGATTGGATTATTCAAGCAGATACCCCTTTAGCAGGACAAGTCACTATTTATCAACGTGGTGCGCCAGATACTTGTACCTTGATTTATACACAAGCAGCTGATGCTGCAACTATTCCTACTTATGTAGCAGAAACAGATCCTGATAATTGCTAAAATATTATTTGATTAATAAAGCCTGCTTTTGCAGGCTTTTTTTTGAGCGTTTTTTCTCCAAGCTAAAATAGCCTTTTTGAGCACTTGATCCGCTAACATTGGGTTGGTAATTGTTAATGATGGATATTATGACTTTAAAGAGGCTCGATATTCTTTAGTGAATGAATCTCAACTTCAGGTTATTGAGTGTTCATTTAGCGCATTTGAATCATCAATGCGCAATATTGATTTTTTGACTAACTCAATAAATAAACTGATAATTTACGCTATTTTTTGGCATACTGATTGAACATGAACATGAACATCTATATTGCCTATAGGGAATAGCCGCAGCCCAGATGAGTGGGTTTATCTGTTGCCATTGTTGCCAAAAAATTATGACTAATCGT
Organism: Shewanella sp. T24-MNA-CIBAN-0130; assembly: GCF_040310185.1. NCBI lineage: Bacteria > Pseudomonadati > Pseudomonadota > Gammaproteobacteria > Alteromonadales > Shewanellaceae > Shewanella > Shewanella sp. T24-MNA-CIBAN-0130. Next base: position 51,475 of record NZ_JBEOPP010000005.1, read on the forward strand.
TTTAACTGTTTTATGACGCTAAGGACTTCATTACCGTGAAACAACAACGCAATATTCAGCTGGGGTTTACCTTAGTTGAATTGGTAACCACCATGATTTTGATCGGCATTTTGGCCGTGGCGGTATTACCACGTCTATCATCTGACTCATCTTTTAGTGCCTATAGTTTGCGTAATGAATTTATCAGCGAGTTACGTCTGGTCCAGTTACAAGCGCTGCAAAATACCGATCAGTGTTATCAAATTGATGTTAGCGCCACTGGCTATACCTTAGGGTATTTTAGTGATCGCTCAGGTAATACGTGTAGCAATCCAGTCCGTACCGAACAAGCACAATCTTTTAATGGTGGCGCCCATATTGCCCTTGCCAGTACCGCCAGCCAAGTGTTTTCGATCACCTTTGATAGTCTAGGTCGCATAAGCTCTCCGGCGTGTTCAGGTCATTGTTTTAATGTGGTGGCAGATGAAACCCTCGCCATAGCAGTAGAGTCTGAGGGTTATATTTATGCTCTCTAAACCGCAAATTCAAATGCAAACACCATCCCGACTTAAGCATGTAAAAGGACCTGTAACAGGGCTTAGAAAAGGGCTTAGGAAAGGGTCTCAAACGCGGCAACTGTCTCCATCTGAGCGTGGCTTTACCTTAATCGAACTCGTGGTGGGTATGATGGTGATAGCTATTGCGATAGTGATGCTCACCAGCATGCTATTTCCCCAAGCCGATAGGGCGGCAAAAACCTTGCACAGAGTGCGCTCGGCCGAGTTGGCTCATTCGGTAATGAATGAAATTTGGGGTAAGCGTTATGATCAAAATACCAATCCCAATGGCGGTGTCCCAGCTTGTGATAGTTCAGCAGGTTCAGCTTGTTCTTATGCTTTAGCAGTGGACGGAACCCCATTTCTTGGGCCTGACGGTGAAAGCCGCGACACCTTCAATGATGTTGATGATTATAATGGCTTGGATCAAGACGATAAAATGCTCGACTCAAGCCAAACCTATGCCCAAGCCTATCCGCGTTATAGACTGAAAGTGACAGTTGAGTATCTTGACTCGGCGACGAAAGCGCAAAAATTAATTACCGTCGCCGTGACCACGCCTGCCAATGAAGTGATCAATTACCAAGCGCTAAGGAGTAACTACTAATGCCTTGTCGCAGCCGATCAAAAACTGCTGGTTTTACCTTAATTGAAATGGTTACGGTGATTTTAATCTTGGGCATTATTGTGGTTGGGGTCAGTAGCTTTGTTATTTTTGGCACCCGCATTTTTGTTGAATCAAGCGCGGTTGACCAAGTGCTCAGTCAGAGCCGATTTGGTATCGAGCGGATGACTCGGGATATCCGCCGTGCCGTGCCTAATAGCATGCGAGTGCTAACCGCAACCGATGGCAGTTATCAATGCCTAGAATTATTACCCATTAGCACCAGCACATCGTATCTTGATGCGCCGGTTTTTCCGCAAACAGCGCAAAATAGCTTAACGGCGATTAAAAGCGTTGGTTCAATTACTGCCGCTCAGTCAGTGCTGATTTATCCATTAACAACGACAGAAATCTATCATCCCATAGGGACAACCGCTAAACGATTTACCGTGCAAAGTGTGGCAGAATCGGGCGACCAGCTGACTATTAATTTAACTCAAAGCGTGCGCTTTACTGAGGCTTCGCCATTAAAACGCTTATATGTTGCCGATAACCCATTGAGTTACTGTTTTATTAACACCGCCAATAATGTCGAGCTGCGCTTATACCAAGACTATGGTTACCAGCCCAATCAACCGTCACCAACAATGTCGCCAACAGTGATGGGTGATGGGGTATTAATGGCGCAAAATATTACTAATGCGTTAGCGGTTAATCCAGCGATTATTCTTGCCCCAGCAACGTTAATGACCAATGCCATTGTGCATTTACAGCCAGTATTTAGCGTCAATGGTGAAACGTTCAATTATCAACATCAAGTGCAGGTGATGAATGTTCCCTAAGCTGAAATTAAGCCAACATTCGCAACAAGGCAGTGCACTTATTATTGGTATTTTTGTGCTGACTGTGATGTTTCTTATTGCGGCGAGTCTGATCCGCATTGTTGGTGATGCTGATGAGTCGGTTAATCAAGAAGTGTGGGGCACTCGGGCATTATTTAGTGCTAACAGTGGCGCTGATGCGGCGCTTGCTCAGCTGTTTCCGCTTAATGGCGTTACCAAAACTTGTGCTAATGTGAGTCCTACATGGACACCACCAACTGGGCCAGACTTCAATGGGTTTCATAACTGCACTGTGTTGGTGAGTTGTAATACTGCCACTGTGGGCAGTGTGAGCCAATATCGCATTAACAGCTCAGCGGTATGTGAAACCGGTAATTGTGCTGGTAACTCCAGCAGTTCAACGTGTTTGCGAGTCAGTCGTCAAGTGGAGGTAGAAGCGCGTGCGCAATAATCTTGGTTTTATTTTATTGGTTTGTTGGCTGTTATTGCCTTCGCAAGCTTTTGCTGCGCCGCAATGTGACAGCATATTTACCGACCCACCTTCAGGTAACCATTCTCCTTTTGGGTTAGCTTTGCCGTCAGGTATTTTAGCCTCTCCATTATCAGATTTAAACTGCAGTTCAACAACCTGTAACAGAGATGGTGGCAATCAATTCCAGCCTGGAGACTATGATTACAATAATGGTAACTTTGACAATAAAGCTGTGATTAAAACCACGGGCGCCACAGCGCGTTTATATTTTAATAACTTAAATTTGAACAACGCGAATATCAATTTAGATGAAGCCGCGGAAAACCTGATTATTTATGTGGCAGGTTCGTTAAGCATTTCTGGCAACACTAATATTAATGCTATCGTGTATGTGGCTGGTTTTGTTTCTATGTCGGGAAATAGTAGCATTACTGGCGCACTTGGGGCTGGTGGTGCCTTAGCTCTTTCAGGTAATAGTACCGTCGATTTTAAGCCCATTAGTAAAGCAAATTTTAATGGTATGTGCGATGTGGAACCAGAGGGTTTCTATATCCAATATGGCAAAGCGACCACCAATAACATTACTTTTGACAGTCCATTTCCAACGGGTGTGACGCCATTAATTTTCTTGATGCCGACTATAGAAGACAGTAATAGTGATGGCCCTGCATCGGTATTTGTTAAGAGTGTGTCTGAGCAAGGTTTTACTTGGTCACAACAAGAACCAGAATCACCTGATAACCGTTATGTTAAATCTAATGATATGCCTGAAGTACATTGGATAGCGGTAACAGCAGGTACTTATGAGCTCGCAGACGGCGTACCACTTATTGCTGGATCGGTTGACTATAATCAGGCTTTATTCGGTTCTAATTCACCTTATACCACAGTGACCTTACCTTCTACTCAAGGTGTTACTCAAGATGTGTTATTAAATCAAATTCAAACTCAAAATAATGAATGTTGGTTTACCAGTACTTCTCAATTACCTACTCCTGATACTACTACTTATGATATTGAACTAGCGCTAGATACTTCAGAGGTAAGAACTAATAATAATAAATGCCAACCTGGAAATTTGAAAAATGGAAAACTTCAAAATGAAACTATTGCTTATTTATCAGTGCCATCAGGCTCTGGGACGCTAACACTTGGAGGTAGCGCCGTTAATTATCATTTTGGTCAAGCGCAAACCTTTACAGATAATGGCACCAAGGATATTACCGATCAATGTGCTGAAACGACCGAATTAAAGGGGTTTACTAATGCTCCTATGCTGGTGGCAGGTAAAAACAGCCGCCTAGGTGGAGATGGAGGCTGGCTGCGTCGTTGTCAGTTGACTAACGACAAAGTCAGCATGGTCGTTGACGAAGATACTTTTAGAGATAACGACCGCAAACATCGCTGGGAGAATTACAGCTTTGTTGCGTTTGAAAAAAAAGTAGACACCTTGACTTGTTTTACTGACGATTTTAATCGCACTGATGTCGGTGATGATTGGGCGCTCAAGGTCTTAGGCTCGTCATTGCCGCCTGCAATAGTGAATAACCGTTTGCGTTTTACCTCAGCCAGTGGCAATCAAGCGACATCCAGTACTTATCAGCGATTATTCCCTGCTGCGGATAACTTAGTTGAGCTGGAGTTTGACTATTATGCTTGGTCCAGCCAGTCGGGCACAGGGGCTGACGGCATTGCAATTATCTTGTCTGATGCCAGTATTACTCCTCAGCCTGGTAGTTTTGGTGGCGCCTTAGGATATGCACAGCGTAATAATGGTACTCCTGGTTTTGCTGGTGGTTGGCTTGGTATCGCATTGGATGAATACGGCAACTTCTCTAACCCCAACGAAGGTAAGATTGGTGGACCTGGGTTTAGATCTCAGGCCGTGGCTATCCGTGGTTCCTCAGGTACAGATTACCAATATCTAACAGGTACTAATGCCAACATTAGCCCCAAAATTGATGTGCGCAGTACGTCCAGCGCTCAGCCAAATCATAAATACAAAATCATCATAGATTCGCGAACCCCAGGTAAGGCCATGGTGTCAGTGCTGCGAGATACTGTTAACAACGGTGATCCAGATGATTATGAAACCTTAATCGCTCCTTTTGATGCATTAAGCGTCAGCGGGCAAGCGCCCGTACCTGAAAGTTTTTACCTGTCTATTACTGGTTCCACAGGTGGCGCAAACAATAATCATGAGATGGATAACTTTAAGGTTTGTGCCCTTAAATCCAATCCGATCGGTCAACAAATTCATCATTTTGAGTTTGACTATACTAGCTCGCCATTGACCTGTAAGGCCGAAACCATGACGGTCAGAGCGTGTAAAGATGCGGCATGTAATTTATTTACTGATCCAGTGGAGGCTAATTTATCGCTTGCTCCTAATACCAATGGCGCTTGGTATGTTGACGCTATTAAAACCAATGTAGTGAAGTTTGAAAATGGCAGTGCAACGGTCGCTTTACGCAATAATGTGATTACACCCATAACCATAGGGGTGAGTTCTTCCGTTCCTTCTACCATAGCAGGCAGTAATACTTTGTGCCGAAGCGGTGCTGGTGGGTTAAATGCTGCAAGTTGTAAGTTAAGCTTTGCCGAAAGCGGTTTTATTTTTGATGTGCCGGATAAGCTAGCAAACAAACCGACAGGCAATATTACCATTAGTGCGGTGAAAACATCAGATGAGACCCTGCAATGTGTACCCATGTTTGCCGATACCACTAAAAATGTTGCGTTTTGGAGCTCCTATATAGAGCCTATTTTACCAATAAATGGCCAATCGGTCACCGTGAATAATACGGTGATGGGTAAACTGGATAGCGCAGCAACAACGCTTGCGTTGGCATTCGATGCGACAGGTAAAGCTGATATTATTGTTAATTACCCTGATGCCGGAAAAATGCAGCTTGATGCTAAGTACACAGGCACAGGCGATGAAGCTGGCCTAGTGATGGTAGGCTCAGATCAGTTTGTCAGTTTTCCCGTGGGCTTGTGCGTTACACCAAAAGATAATAATGCTGAGTGCTCTGCAGGTGACAGTAGCTGTAATCGATACAAAAAAGCCGGCGAGTCTTTTGAGTTAACTATTCAAGGTAAAGCCTGGGAGTCGGATGGTGATACCGATTATTGCGATAACATCATCAATACCCCAAATTATGCCCATGACGAGGTAACATTAGGCCATCAATTAGTTGCCCCTTCTGGTGGCGAGCTAGGTGAGGTCGGCTTGTCACAGTATAACCATGTAGCAGAAGCAACAAACACTAATGCCGTTGCTCAATCCGTCAGTGAAGTCGGCGTATTTAAATTCAGCGCTAATCCACCCAGTCCTTATTTAGGTTCGAGCTTTTACGATATTCCGCTGGCGACATCGCCTAATATAGGGCGCTTTGTACCCGACCGCTTTGTGGTGAGTAGCTCAAGTGTGCTGCCATCTTGCGGTAGCTTTAGCTATATGGACCAAGCCTTTGATCTAACATTAACCTTAAGTGCTTTAAATACTGGCAGTTATGTTACCCAAAATTATCAAGATGCCTTTGCTAAAGCCGGTGCCAGCTTAGTGGGCGAAAATGCCAATGATGGTGTGGATTTAAGCGGCAGGTTAAGCGTGTTACCTATTGATGCCAGCTCTTGGGCTTTGGGAGAAGCAAACGTAGGATTATCTTACCAAGCTAATTTTAGTCGTACTGTGGCCCCTAGTGTGGATGGACCATTTAGTCAATTAGCTATCGGCGTACAAGTATTTGATAACGATGGGGCGGTGTCTTTTGTTGCCTCTGCTGATATGCGAACCGACAGCAGTGGTAACTGTGCCGCCAGCAACGACTGCACTGCAACGTTATTATCGACCCAAGATTTACGTCATGGCAGAGTGGTGATGGACAATACCTTTGGCCCTGAAAATGAAATACTGCGTATGCCAACCTATGCCCAATATTGGAATGGTAGCGCTTGGATAACTAACACCGATGATAGCTGTACTCACGTTATCGATGCGCTTGATGGCAGCGAAATATACGCGCCATCTTTAACCGCTGGTCAAACCGTGACTCGCCGTGATGGTGGCAGTTCAGTTAGCAGTGGCCGATTAAGCTTATTATGGCAAAATAGCGGCTCTGCAGCATATCGAGGTCAGGTGACTGCCCCGTTAAAAGTAGAGCCCTGGCTTCAGTGGTATTGGAATTGGGACGAGGCAAGTCCAACTCTGCTCTATGAGCCAAGAGCAAGTGCGTTCTTGGGGCGTTACCGAGGCCATGATAGGATCATTTATTGGCGCGAAGTCGGTCAATGATCTGGATAAAAAAGCGTCAGTTTTGCGCTTTTTTGATTTAAAACTGCGCGAATGTTGTTTTTTTAACAGCTTTTGTAAAAAAAAACGCCAGATTAGCAATTGTTAACCTATTCGGTATTGTAGAATGGGGGTGTCATTGATAAAGTTAGCTGATTTTTCTTCTTCTGACTCAACAGAATACAGGCCTGATACATGTTCAAAAAGTTGCGCGGCATTTTTTCTAACGACCTATCGATCGATTTAGGTACGGCAAACACTCTTATTTATGTTCGCGATGAAGGCATCGTTTTGAACGAACCCTCAGTGGTTGCCATTCGCGGCGAACGCAATAGCAATGGGCCAAAGTCAGTTGCTGCAGTCGGTAGAGAGGCAAAACAAATGCTAGGCCGAACGCCTGGTAATATTCAAGCTATTCGTCCAATGAAAGACGGCGTAATTGCTGATTTCTATGTGACTGAAAAAATGCTTCAGCATTTTATTAAGCAAGTACACAACAACAGTTTCTTCCGCCCCAGTCCTCGCGTATTAGTGTGTGTACCCGTAGGCGCAACTCAAGTTGAACGTCGCGCGATTCGCGAATCAGCAATGGGTGCAGGCGCTCGTGAAGTGTACCTAATCGAAGAGCCAATGGCTGCAGCGATTGGTGCTGGTTTACCAGTATCAGAAGCGACCGGCTCTATGGTTGTCGATATTGGTGGTGGTACTACCGAAGTGGCGATTATTTCGTTAAATGGCGTGGTGTATTCTTCATCAGTACGTATTGGTGGTGATAAGTTTGACGATGCGATTATTAATTATGTCCGTCGTAACTACGGTAGCTTAATTGGTGAAGCAACGGCTGAGCGTATTAAGCATACCATTGGCACCGCATACCCTGGTGACGAAGTACTTGAAATTGAAGTGCGCGGTCGTAACCTCGCAGAAGGTGTGCCAAGAAGCTTCACCTTAAACAGCAATGAAATATTAGAAGCATTACAAGAGCCGTTATCTGGCATAGTGAGTGCGGTGATGGTTGCCCTTGAGCAGTCGCCACCAGAGCTGGCGTCCGATATTGCTGAGCGTGGCATGGTCTTAACCGGCGGTGGTGCATTATTGCGTGACTTAGACCGTTTATTAATGCAAGAAACGGGCATTCCGGTGATGGTCGCAGACGACCCGCTGACTTGTGTTGCTCGTGGCGGTGGTAAAGCCCTTGAAATGATTGATGTGCACGGTGGTGATTTGTTCTCTGAAGAGACCTAATTATCATCGGCTGAGCGGCTTTGTTAATGGCATTTTATGGGTTAACAAAGTTGCGAACAATTTATGAAACCAATTTTCGTTCGTGGCGTCTCTAGTCAATTTAGATTGACACTGGCAATTATTTTGTCGGTGGCATTACTGATGACTAATCATCGCCTGGATCCCATTCGCCAGTCTTTATCCTCGGTGTTAAGCCCGCTTCAATATTTAGCCAATGTACCAGGTGTGATGCTCGACTGGTCAGCCGAGGCATTTGCAACCCGCAACATGCTTGAATTGCAAAACAAACAACTATTACGCCAACAGCTGCTCATGTCAGAGCGTTTACAACGTTTTGAGCATGTTCGCCAAGAAAATGAGCGTTTACGGGCATTGCTCGGTTCACCTGTGCATATGGATTCTCGTAAAATGGTGGCCGAAGTAATGGAAGTGGCCAGCGATCCATTTAGACAGTTTGTGGTGTTAAATCATGGTTCGCAAACCGGCATTTATGTCGGTCAGCCTGTGGTTGATGGCCAAGGTGTTGTCGGGCAGGTGGTTGAAGTGAGTGAGTTTACCAGCCGTGTGTTGATGGTGTCAGATGCAACGCATGGTATTCCGGTGCGTGTTACCCGTAACGATGTGCGTGCAATTGCTAATGGCATGGGCGATATTGATCAAATTGAATTACGCCATGTGGCTAAAAGTACTGACATCATAGTGGGCGATTTATTAGTCACTTCAGGGCTAGGTAGTCGTTTTCCAGAAGGATATCCAGTAGCCCGTGTTATCAGTGTATCCCGTGATGATGGTCAGAGCTATGCAGTGATTAATGCTCAGCCTTTAGCGGCACTTGATCGCATACGTTACGTATTACTTATTTGGCCGGATGAAACCAAACCTTTTACGCTTCCAGCTGACGTACAAGAGTTGATAAAAAAGGCAGCCGAAGCCGCTGCGAATGAATCAGTATCTCAAGCTCCACCTTCAGAAACCACGACTACGCCAATAACCAGCGAGATAAACCAATGAGCGCGCATATTGCAAATGGTCGCTTAGTGGTATGGCTGACTTTATTTATCGGGATGATGTTTCAGATTATGCCGCTGCCCACAATGGTAGAAGCGTGGCGACCTGACTGGCTGCTTATGGTGATGATGTATTGGGCGATGGCATTACCGCATCGTTACAGTATTTTGACCGCGTGGTTGCTCGGCGTAATGCTTGATGTGCTATTGGGAGCCCATTTAGGCATCCGTTCATTAGCACTGTCGTTGGTTATTTATTTGGTGGTGATGTTGTGTCAACAATTACGCAATTATCCTCGCTGGCAACAGTCATTACTGCTCGCGTGTTTTATTTGTATTTATCATGTGGTGATATTTTGGGTACAGTTTGTTGTTGTTGGGGCTGCACCGTTTAATCTTGAGATGTTTTTACCCGCGATTTCGAGTTTATTTATTTGGTGGTGGGTGTTTTGGATACTACGCAATATGCGTCGCCATTATAAAGTACGTTAATTCACCCGATAGGGTGAATATTGTTTTTATGTTCGTTAATTAGAGTAAATATCAGATGACATGGGTACTGGCTTCAACATCGCCAAGAAGAAAAGAATTACTGGCTCAAGCAGGCTTTAGTCATCCCGGTTTTACGTTCGAGCTCGTCGCACCCAATATTGATGAAACGCCTTTATCGACTGAAACGGCAGAACAATATGTATGCCGTTTAGCGCTTGAAAAAGCCCTAGCAGGTTTGGCGCTCAGTGGTCATATTATCGCCCCTAAAGTACTGGGTTCAGATACAATCGTGGTGTTAAATCAGCAGATATTAGGTAAGCCAATGGACCAAAATGATGCCAAGCGTATGCTGACATTGTTATCCGGTCAAACTCATGAAGTGATGACAGCGGTGGCGTTAACGGATGGTGAACACACCTTTAGCCGATTATGTCGTACCCAAGTGAGCTTTTGTGAATTATCCGCTGCCGACATAGACGCTTATATTGCCTCAAATGAACCAATGGACAAAGCTGGTGCGTATGGAATACAAGCCTTGGGTGGTTGTTTTGTTCAATCTATTAGTGGTAGTTATTCTGCCGTTGTTGGTTTACCCCTAGTAGAAACGCGTGAATTATTAGCCTGCATGATGCAGCACACTTAATAACCTTTTGCTTTAATCGGGCATCTACGGTGGTGCAACTACTGTCAATATTCCCATTGAAGCATGACCCGAATACTGGTGGCTTATGAACATAAAAGCACAACGTAAAAAAGGCACAGAATTGCTCATCAATGTCACGCCAACTGAAGCGCGTGTTGCATTAGTCGAGCATGGTGTTTTACAAGAGGTGCATATTGAACGCCGCATGAAGCGAGGTTTGGTCGGTAATATCTACAAAGGTAAAATCAGTCGAGTATTACCTGGTATGCAAGCCGCGTTTGTTGATATAGGCTTAGAAAAAGCCGCTTTCTTACATGCTTCAGATATTGTTCCTCATACCGAATGTGTTGCCGATGTCGAAAAGGGCAACTTTGTGGTGCGTGATATTGCCGAGTTAGTGCGTCAAGGCCAAGACATTATGGTGCAAGTGGTCAAAGATCCACTCGGCACTAAAGGTGCCCGCCTGACAACGGATATTACTTTACCCTCGCGTTATCTAGTGTTTATGCCTGGCTCTAGTCATGTTGGCGTATCGCAACGTATTGAACTTGAAGAAGAACGTCAACGCCTTAAAAATATTACCCTACCTTATGTTGATGATGACGGCGGCTTTATTATCCGTACCGCAGCTGAAAATGTTGGCGAAGATGAACTCGCCCAAGATGCGGCCTTTTTGCGTCGGGTGTGGGCTAAGGTCAGTGAACGACGTAAGCGTAAAGGCGTTATATTACTGTATCAAGATTTGGCATTACCTGTGCGGATCATTCGTGATTTTGTCGGTACTGAACTTGACCATATTCAAGTCGATTCGCGCCGTACTTATGCTGAATTACAACACTTTGCCCAAGAGTTTATGCCTGAAATTGCTGAAAAAATTGAGCATTATGCGGGCCCAGCACCTATCTTTGAATTGTATGATGTTGAGAATGAAGTTCAACGGGCCTTAGGCCGTAAAGTTGAGCTTAAGTCTGGCGGATATTTGATTATCGACCAAACCGAAGCCATGACTACGGTCGACATTAATACCGGTGCATTTGTTGGCCATCGCAACTTAGAAGAAACCATTTTTAATACTAATCTTGAAGCCACTCAAGCGATAGCAAGGCAACTGCGGTTACGCAATTTGGGTGGGATTATCATTATCGATTTTATCGATATGCAGATTAAGGAACACCAAGCGCGGGTGTTAGAAAGCTTAAACGCGGCATTGGCGTTAGATAGAGTCAAAACAAGCGTCAGCGGTTTTTCGGGTCTGGGCTTAGTTGAAATGACCCGCAAACGTACTCGCGAAAGTTTAGAACATGTGGTGTGTGGTGAATGTCCGTCTTGCAAAGGCACGGGTACCATGAAAACGATTGAAAGTGTGTCATATGAAATTTTCCGGGAAATTATTCGTTTAGACCGAGCTTATAAAGCCGATGAGTTTTTACTGTATTGCTCGCCGGCAGTGTATATGAGCTTTAGTGGTGAAGAATCGCATTTGCTGGCAGAATTAGAAGTTTACATCGGTAAGCGTATTCGTTTGCAAAATGAACCCTTATACATTCAAAGTAAATATGATGTGGTGATGATGTAGTGTCGACAACTCAGGCGGTAACGATTAACAGATTATCTTGGCAAATTTTGGCTATTGCACTGGTGCTATTTGCATTGGTCGTTAGCCTTATTCGTGGTTTATTGCCTCATATTCCTGAAGTCCGTACTGAATTAGTTCATTATCTTCAAAACGAATACCAACTGCATGTGCAGATGGGTGAACTCAGTGCCGAATGGCAAGCTTTTGGGCCAGCACTGACCGTGAGCAATTTAGTGTTACTGCCACAAGATAATCTGCCGATTACCGTTATCAGCGAAAATGTACATATCAAACTCGATTTTTGGCAGTCACTTTTAACCTTGAGCCCGCAGATTGAAACCGTGGTATTTGATGGTGTTAAAGTGGCATTAAATCTCGATGAGTTGGCATCTACGGATGAGAACGCTACCGCGGGTGATATGACTAATCTTGATTGGTTGTATGGATTGTTATTAGAACAGTTAGGGCATTTTTCAATCACCGATGCGTCATTACAACTGTTTAGTAAACAACAGGATTATCGGCCGATTTTTATCGATAATCTGCTGTGGCAAAACAGTGCCAATAGTCACCAAGCGCAGGGTATGATCCATGTGGATCAACTTGAGTCGCAGCAAGAACAGTTAACCTTACGTATTGATCTTAGCGGTGATGGTTATCAACCTGATACGGTCGCAGGCCAACTTTACGTTACCGCAGATTCATTAGACTTAGGTGAATGGGCGTCTAGACAACATATTGCGCAAGAAAACACTGACAACATTGAATTTCAAGGCGTGATTAACCTTGATGCGTGGATGACATTTGCACATCGTCAGATCCAAGATGGTGTATTAGTGTTTAAACCCAGTTGGTTGCAATGGAGTGACGCTGATACCCAGCAAAAATTTGCTATCAACTCAGGTTCATTGCAATGGACACCGCAGCCTGATGGCTGGAAAATCGCCAGCCATGATTTAGATTTATCGACTAATGATCAAACTTGGCCGTCTCTTAAGTTAGCGATAGGCACTCGTGATGGTGATTTTTTTGGTTATGCCAACCAGATTACTCCGTCGAACTTAAAGCCAATGCTGCCGTTAGTGCCCGGTTTGGGCAAACAGCAAGTGAACCTTTGGCAACAACTCAATCCTCAAGGTCAAATTGGCCCCATTAGGCTGTATAAAGCGGCCGACAAACCGCTTATCGGCAACGTTGAAGTTCAGCAATTACAGTGGCAAGCTTATCAGTCGATACCGGGTGTGAGTCCGATTGATGCTCAATTGACATGGGCGAATAGCCTGCTTGAATTTAGCTTGCCAGAACAAGAGTACAGTGTCGATTTTAACGGTGGTTTTAGCCAACCATTAGCGCTTCACGGCAGCGCAATGATGGGCCGCTATGATGTAGAACAACAGCGTCTTACCGTGGCTGATATTGAATTAATTAATGATGATATTACCTTGCAAGCGAGCCTGAATCTTGAGTTTGTTGACGAGATTCATATGGGGTTGGCGGCTCACTTAAGCATTGATGATGTGGCCGATGTTGGACGTTATTTCCCACAGATGGCCATGAGTCCAAAATTAGTCAGTTATCTTAATGATGGTTTAGTCGCAGGGCGAGTCAACGACGCGCAGGTAGTGTGGCATGGTGCGTTAGGCGGTTATCCCTATCAAGATCACAGTGGTGTATTCCAAGCTGCATTTCGCCTCGACAGTGGCACCTTTAAATTTCAACCTAATTGGCCAGAGGTCAGCGAACTCACGCTATCAGCCTTGTTTGAAAATGCCATGATGGATTTGCATATTGATCAGGGCAAACTCGATAACGTTGCGGTTGACGGCGCGCGAGTCTCTATCCCGCAGTTGGGTAAACAGTCTTTATTAAGAATTGAAGCGGATATCACCACCGACGCACAAGCCGCGGCCAAAGTGATTAACGCCTCTTCACTTCGTGATTCAGTAGGTGCCACGTTAGATGTGGTACAAATTCGACAGCAAATCAATACCCAATTAGATCTGGCGATCCCGTTATACAAAGGCGGTGAAAAATTGATTAAAGGCCAGGTGACCTTTGATAATAATCCGCTGTTTATAACCACTCCCGGCTTAGATTTACAAGGCGTATCTGGACAAGTTAATTTTGTGAATCAGTTGGTTGAAGGCAAAAATATCAAGGCGAGGTTATTTCAACAACCGTTGACGTTTAGTGTAAAAACCAAGAAAAACAATAGCAATTTTAGCTTAAATGTTGATATGAATGGTCGCTGGGATCTCGACACATTACCCGCCAGCTTACACAATCCATTGAGTGACACTTACCAGGGCAAAATGGACTGGAATGGTGGCTTAACCATGATTTTTGACCCAAGTGGTTATAGCTTACAAGTCTCTGCTAATTCCGATCTTATCGGCACCTCACTGGATTTACCGATGCCTTATCAAAAGTCGGCCGCTGAACCTAGAAAACTAAGCGTGGATCTTATTGGCGATAATAAACAATCATCGTTAAGCATTAAGTTGGCTAATGATGTCGAGTTTTGGGGGGAATTTAATGCCGACAGTGGCAGCCGGCTTGCTTTTTATGACGTGATGATTGGTCGTCATTTTAAATTGGGTGACAGATTAAATAAACAACAAGGCCATATACATGTAGACCTGCCTAAAGTCGATTTAGCGCAGTGGTTGCCGATTATTAATCGCTTCAGTGTTAGCGCTGAACCAGATGTTGTGAGGTCGTCGGTACGCGATCGTATTTTAACAGCAGATGAGTTGCCGGGGATGGCAACTCAAGACAATCGAGCTGAAACCACAGCGATTATTAATGCCGCAAGGTCATTCCCTCGATTAGCTGGGATTCATGCCGACATCGAGCAATTAAATGTGTTGGGACAATCATTTGATAAATTACATTTTTATGCCGAACCCACAGAACAGGTGTGGCGCTTTGACGCTGAGTCGCAACAGTTTGATGGCCGTATCGATTTTTACCCTAACTGGCGCGATCAAGGGATTAAAGTGGTCGCTAAAAAGTTGTATTTATACCCTAGCGTCAGCATGGCTGAACAAACAGAGCCGACAGCGGCATCCATGCTGCAATATCTGCCCACTTTAGCAATAGATGTGGATGATTTTAAGGTTAATGACTTATCGTTAGGGCACTTAGTGTTACAAGGCTTACCCCATGAACTAGGATACCAATTTCAAACGCTGTCATTAACGCAACCTACTGTTACCTTACAGGCCAATGGGTTATGGTCGCTTGAAAATGGCACCGATAAAACCGTGTTCGATATCAATTTACAGGCTGAAAAGTTTGATGACCTATCAAGGATATTAAACATCAATCCTGGACTACAAGATGCGCCATTGGATCTCAGCGGTCAGTTATCTTGGCAAAGTGCGCCCTATTACTTCACTCTCGAC
Source organism: Shewanella sp. T24-MNA-CIBAN-0130 (assembly GCF_040310185.1). NCBI lineage: Bacteria > Pseudomonadati > Pseudomonadota > Gammaproteobacteria > Alteromonadales > Shewanellaceae > Shewanella > Shewanella sp. T24-MNA-CIBAN-0130. The sequence continues at coordinate 66,593 of NZ_JBEOPP010000005.1, forward strand.
ACGCTAAACGGCCAACTCAAGTTTGCACTAGGCAAAGGTCATCTTTCGGAGATTAGTGATAAAGGCGCGCGAGTGTTTTCATTGTTTAGTTTAGATTCATTATTGCGTAAATTATCGTTAGACTTTTCGGATGTGTTCGGCAAAGGCCTATATTTCAATACCTTTAACGGCAATCTTATGATCGATAATGGGGTGGTTAAAACCACCGATACTGAAATGGACGCCATTGCCGGTAACATGCGAGTACGAGGTTACACCGACTTAACCACCCAAAGCTTAAATTATGACATTCGTTTTGTGCCGCAACTTGCGTCCAGTGTGCCAACCGTGGTGTTATTGAGTACCAGTGCGTGGACTTTGGGGTTAGGGGCATTTGCCCTGACAAAAGTGTTAGAACCGGTTATTGAAGTGATCTCAGAAATTCGTTTCCGAGTCACCGGTACCATGGACAATCCGCAACTAGAAGAGCTTGAGCGTAAGAGTAAAGAAATCGAAATCCCAAAGGCAATATTACCGCAGGTAGACGAAACCAGTATAGAAACTAACCTTAATACTAACGCCAATGCTAAAGTAGAGGCTAAAGTCGAAACTGAAGTTGACTCAGATGTTAAAGCTCAGTAATAAAAGCGATAGATCGTGAGGCCATACTCCATCGAGCGCGCCATCAACTCAGCTCGTTCCGGTTATCGATAATTGACCTTAAGCTGACCGACTGCCAGGTAGCGATGCTGAAGTCGGTCCAATGAGACAGGCTTGGGTTTACTCATCAACTAATGTGTTTATGCGATAAGGAGTTCGAGATGCAAATCAGCTTATTACAATCCCAAAGCGGCCGCGATGTCAAAGCCAATCTTGCGTTTATCGACTCGCAACTCAACGCCTTACCCCGTGATGCCAATGAGCCACAATTAGTGGTGTTACCTGAGTGTTGTTTATTGTTTGGCGGCCATGAAAGTCAACAGCTTGAATATGCTGGCAGTCAGCATCAAAGCGAACTAAAAAGCGCATTAGCCGCGTTGGCAAAGCAGTACCAAGTGTATGTTATTGCCGGCACCATTCCCATGCGTGCCGACGATGGTAGAGTGTTCAGCCGCTGTTATTTTTTTGATGATCATGGCGCCACCCTAGGTCATTACGATAAACTGCATTTATTCGATGTTGAGGTGAGTGATGACACCAAAACTTATCGCGAAAGTGATACCTTTCATCCCGGTGATCACATTAGTGTCATTGATACACCTTTTGGCAAAGTTGGTCTAGCCATTTGTTATGACATTCGCTTCGGCGATATATTCCGGGCTTTGCGTTTGGCGGGGGCAGATTATATTGCCCTACCTTCGGCATTTACTAAAGTCACCGGTGAAGCGCATTGGCAAGTGTTATTACAAGCGCGTGCAATTGAAACTCAATGTTATTTGTTGGGCGCAGGCCAATGGGGGCAACATAATCAAGGTAGTAGAGAAACATGGGGTCACAGTATGATAGTCGACCCTTGGGGCCGAGTCATTGCTGAGCGAGCCACTGAATGTGGCTGGGTACAAGCTAAAGTCGATTTAGCCGAATTACGCCGTATTCGTCAACAAATGCCGGTGATGGGCCATAATCGATTTATGGCGCCACAGTTGAAATAACACTGGATACTACTATTAACACTGAATTCGCAGTATGCGTTACCCATTAATAAAGAGAATTTTAATGCCATTTTTAACCCAAATAGAGCAGAGTTTATTGCAAGATGGATTAACCTTAGATGGACTACAAGGTTACTTAAATACCATTCATCAACACAATATCGATTTTTCAGACCTGTATTTCCAAGGTAGCCGTCATGAGTCTTGGGTATTAGAAGATGGCATAGTCAAAGAAGGCAGTTTTCACATTGAGCGTGGTGTGGGTGTGCGTGCCATTAGCGGTGAAAAAACCGGTTTTGCTTATGCAGACGAGATTACTCCGGCCGCCCTTGATGCTGCAGCAAAAGCTGCCCGCGGCATTGCTAGCGCAGGTGAACAACACAAGGTGCAAGCCTTTAAACGTCAAACGGCTCATAAACTGTATGACAGTGCCGATCCGATTGCGGCTATGGACGAAGTCAAAAAAATCGACCTATTAAAGCAAGCCGATGCCTATATTCGTAGCCTCGACAGCCGTATTATTCAGGTAGTGGTCAGCTTATCTGGCGTGCATGAAGAAATATTAATTGCCGCAAGTGATGGCACGTTAGCGGCAGACATTCGTCCGTTAGTGCGTTTTAACTGTAGCGTTATCTTAGAAGACAAGGGCAAACGCGAGCGTGGTAGTGCTGGTGGCGGTGGTCGTCACGATTACAGCGCCTTTTTAGCCACAGATGAAGCAGGCTTACCTTTAAGCTTTGAATTTGCCCGTGAAGCGGTGCGCCAAGCACAGGTTAATGTTAACGCTATTGATGCCCCAGCAGGTGAAATGCCAGTGGTACTAGGTAATGGCTGGCCAGGTGTTCTACTGCATGAAGCGGTCGGTCATGGTTTAGAAGGTGACTTTAATCGCAAAGGCAGCAGTGCTTTTAGCGGTAAGATGGGTCAACAAGTGGCGTCCACTTTAGTCACCATCGTCGATGATGGCACCATGGAAAATCGTCGTGGTTCATTAAGTATTGATGATGAAGGTGTGCCAAGCCAAAAAACCACCTTGATTGAAAACGGTATTTTGAAAGGTTACATGCAAGATAAGTTAAATGCCCGTTTAATGGGGCAAACACCAACCGGGAATGGTCGCCGCGAATCTTATGCGCATTTACCTATGCCGCGTATGACCAATACTTACATGAAAGCCGGTGATTCCAATCCAGCAGACATTATTAAGTCAGTGAAAAAAGGCATTTACGCACCTAACTTTGGTGGCGGACAGGTAGATATCACTTCAGGCAAGTTTGTGTTCTCGGCTTCTGAAGCATATTTGATTGAAGACGGTGAAGTCACTCAGGCGATTAAAGGCGCGACCTTAATTGGTAACGGACCTGAGGCCATGGGATTAATTTCAATGGTGGGTAATGACTTAGCCCTAGATAAAGGCGTCGGCGTGTGCGGTAAAGACGGACAAAGCGTGCCTGTTGGTGTGGGACAACCAACATTGAAAATTGATCGTCTAACGGTCGGCGGCACAGCTTAACGTTAAGCTTCTATTATTAGTATTTTGACGGCTTGCTGAGTGTGTTTACTCAGTGAGCATTTGTGATCTGAGCATCATTTAATGGCTTATCGTGGCTTATGTCAATTTACTGGTATCGATGCCAATTCTATTCGTGTCTGGGTATGTGTGGCCACTGGCGCTTATTTCTGAACCATCGGTATTAGCATCTCAAATTATTCCTGCAGTGCCTGCTATTATGGGAATGCTCGAGCTGAATCAATTAGGAAGTAGGTTGGTTGGCTGTCATGCCTAAATGGCAGCAATTATGGGGTTTGTTTGCGCTATTCGTCACCATGGTCATTATGGCAATTGCGCGTAAACAGCAAGATTTTAAGGTTGCAGCATCAATACCTACAACACCTGCATCATACAACATCAGCACCATAGCCGGTGAAGTCAGTAAGCTAACGTTACTCGGTTTAAGAGATGGTATAAGAGGTGGTATCAGTAAGCTAAAATCAGCCTCTTTCACCTATTTCATCTCAAACATCCCTTTTTTGTTAACAAGGTGCCTTCACGTGTTAATAGCAGCGCTAATAGTGGGTCTATTGCAAGTTATTGCAAGTCTGTTACAAGTTATTGCAAGGTAGTTAGCAGGGCAAAGGGTTGCTGATAACCGTTTATTATCTCGCGGTGAGGTGAAGTAAGCAGGGCTAGCGCTTAGTTAATGTGTCTGGTTAAAAGTACAATGTTTCTTGCTTGGTGCCATCGATAAAGATGTCGCACTTATCTGCCGTGCTCGATTTTGCCGATTGTATAATGCTAGCAACAATACCAAAGCGTCCACCTTGATCACCGAGTACCGAGCCAAAGTAACAATCACCTTTAAACTTCATGTCCTCAAAGTTTGCATTGAGATTTTGTGTAGGCGTCATAGGCGGGAATCTGCCTTGCATGATCGCGTCACCATTGGCGGTCAGTAGCAGTTTCTTCTTTTCTGTATCATACGATCCGCCAAGCACGAAAGTTTGGTCGTTGACGACAACCGTTTTATTTTGAGCCACGATCGGTGGTTTAGCTGCACAAGCGGTGAGTAGTACGCCTGCTGTAAAGGTAAAAAGTATAGAAATTATGCGCATTATTATTCCTTAGTATGCGTCGAGAGTCATAAGTCGGTCCCTCGTGATAGTAAACTAGCCCTGTCTACATATTCATTGTAACAAGTTATTAACAAATTCCAATAAAAAACAGCCTGCTAAATAGCAGGCTGGTTAGTTAGTTTGTCGTTGTATTTTGGTTAGTTACAACAAGGTGACATAAAACGACAGCACAGTTTCAATGCCTTTAGGCGTAGTGGCTGTTAGTGTTACCAAGCTTGTACCAGCAGTACCATCATTTTCAATGCTAAATGAGGTTGATGTTCCACCTGCAGCGGTCTTGTTTGGCACGGTATAGCCAGAGAATTGCAAATCACCCTCTGTGCTAGCCACGGTTAAAGTCGTGCCAAAGGGTAATATTTGCTCAGCATTGTCGGTTAATACCACAGTAAACTGAGCAATATCGCCATTTGCAATTTCTTCATTGTTAGTGATCAAACTACCATCTCTGCTTACTGTCATCGTGGCCGTTGAACCTGACATTGTTAACACCAACGCCTTACGGATATAAGTGGTCATGGCATTGCTATCGCACAAGCTACCTTGGCACTGTGGGCCGTTAAACTTACTATCAGCCGCTTGGTATGTGTCACTCGCTTGAATATTAAAGTACGGTTCACCTGATTGATGTGTTCCTGACTCATCGTCATCTCTAAAAGCATCAGGCAAATCAACAAAACCGCCGTCATGGTAGGTTTCTACATCCATGCCGTTACCACTACACACTACAGGCGTTGTACCGCTTAAGCAGCCGTTAACTACGCCGCCATCAGCATCGTCAAATACATTATTGCCATTGGTATCGAAGAAGGTTTCGTGGCCTAAAGCATAAGCTAAAATGGTGATGCGGTGATCGCTCACCCTAGGCGATGTTGAAGTCCAAGTGACTGAACATGTTCCGTTTACTATGGTACACGATGGCTCAATTTGGCCACCTTCTGCGGTAAAGTTGATGGTGGTGTCGTCCGGTGCTGGGTTAGCAAAACTGTCAGAGGCATAAGCTGTAATAGTGACTTCTTCACCATTGTTATCTCCAGCTTCTGGGTTGCCGGTCGATCTTGAAAGACTAAACCCCAACTGTTGCGGTAAACCAGTGTTAACCGTTAGCTGTTCTGATTGGGTTGTAATGGTCTGGTTATCATCTGAAGTTGATGCCATTACACGCACTGGCGTTGGGGAAGTACCCGCTTGCACTCTGACACTCACTAAACCTTCTGAATTGGTGACACTGCTATCTGTTACGTCACCATTAATAAATTGTAAGTCGCCAACTGAGGTGTCTAAACTAAAGTTCACTGATTGTTGTTCAGCAGGTTGACCACTCGCACTAGTCACTAAAAAAGTCACCAAAGAAGATTCTGTAGTGCCAGTGCCGCCTGAACCTTTAATGCGAATTTGGTTTGGTTCAGCAGATACAAAACTGATATTAGATAAGGTTTGACGCGCCAAAGTAAAAGGTAAACTTGCGCTTATGCTAGTGCCATTAATGGTTGCTGTTGCGATAATGATGTCATTGCGTTCACTGTTGCCACTGCAGCTGATATCTAAAAAGGTTGAGTTGGCAGAACCTGATAAGCTAGCTACTGGGGAATCGAGTGAAGCATTATCAGTTGTTGTACAGTCTGAGCTAAAACTAATACTGGTTGGGCTTTGTAAACGCGTAATCGTACCATCTGAATCTTCAGTCACCAGTGTGGCAGTAACCCCAAATGTGCCACCTGAACTTATGGCATAATTACCATCAATGTCAGCGGTAAGTGTCGTTGATAATTTACCCTCAATAAACGCATCATCCACATAAGCGCCCATTTTAACGATGATATCCGTGACAACATCGTCAGATGAAAGCACCTCATAAGCACTGGTGCTATTGAGGGGTGTGTCTTCGTATTCAGTGGTGACGGTAAGTAAACTCGCACCGAGATCTGAATCTGAAGGTGTGAAGTTAAGGGTAGCAATACCTGAGGTTTTTGTTAGCGCGGTTGCTGGTGTTAACGTAGCACTACCGGCATTAAAAGTAACAATTTGGTTGGCAATACCTTGATTATTGCTGTCTGTAATCAAGGCGTTGAGTTGAACGGTATTGTCAATATTAAAGCGTGTAATAGGGCCCGTTGCATCGCTAATTGAAGCGGTTATGCTAAGTGCTTCAGCTGGAGCTGTGGAGTTATATTCTTTAAATTGATAATTACGAGTCGCACTGACTGAATCGTCATCACTTGATGTATAAGTTGCGGTGAGGACGCCGGCATCGCTGCTGCTTGATGTGACAACTGTTGTTGCAAGACCAGAAGATAGGGTTAACACCGTTGTAGGGGCTATTGCTGCATTGGTTGTGCTAAAAGTAATGAGTGCCCCACTGACGTTGGTATTACCAAACTTGAGGTGAGCTACGGCACAAAAACTGCCATCGATATCAAAAATAAGTCCATCGGTGCTGGAATCACATTGGCCATTAACCACATTTTGATAACTAACCGATAAACCATAACTGTCATCTGATGTATCTGAGTCGGTGCCGTCTGCGGCACCGTTACAAGCTGTCAATAACAACACTGAAGTCAGTAATAACCATAGTGTACGAGCCATCATTTTGAGCCGCATTAGCAACATCCTTATTCTATTAAACGGTTTAGTCTTTTATTTCAGCGCGCAAATACTTAAACAACTCTCTTGATGATTTTGATTCAGCACCTTTAGCCAGTTCTTTATTGGCTTGGCGGATCAATTGACGCATTTTTTGACGCTCAAGTTGTGGGTATAGATCCAATAACACTTGGATTTCATCATCGCCATTAGTTAATAAGCGTTCGCGAATTTTTTCAAAAATCTGCACTTGAGCTGCTTCATTATTGTTTTTATTCAACACTTTATCGAGTGCAGCTTGAATAGGTTCATGCTCAAATCCGCGCATCAACTTACCAATGTATTGCAAATGGCGACGATAGGCTTCAGTTTTTTGTTTAATCAGTTTTGTTTTTAGAATCGCATCATACAGAAATTCATCTAAACCCATTTTGTCTAATTGAGTTTTGCTCAGGGCAATCAAACGCATGCCAAGTTCTTGAGCATCCTCACTTTCTTTTTTTACACCCGTTCTGCTGACATAGTTGTCATCATTATCATAGGGCTGCTGAAATAGCTCAGAATCGCCAACAATTTTCATAGTCATAAACCTCAAATCAATATGCATCAATGATAACATTTATTCGGCCTAGAATATGCAGAATTTATTGCTGATAGGCAGCGATATAAATGCTCGGTTATCAATCGCCATTTGAATTTGATATGCTAAGGTCAATTAGACTAATCAAAGAGTAAATTTGTGGCTTCTCATCCTTCTCCAGCGCCTAGCGCAAGTGAACCAACCCCTAGAATTGATGCTGAATTATCGGCGTTAAAAGACGCTGTCACTGTTGCGTTAGAATACGCAAAAGTGTTGGGGACTTCGGCCGCTGAAGTGGCCATCAGTAAGCAGCAAGGTTTGTCGGTTTCGACCCGTGAAAAAGAAGTTGAAACCGTTGAGTTTAATAAAGACGGTGCATTAGGCATTACCATTTACCGTGATGGCCGCAAAGGTAATTCATCAACTTCAGACTTAAGCCCTGAGGCGATTCGCCAAGCGGTAAAAGCGGCCGATGGTATTGCCAAATATACCTCAGAAGATCCGTTCAGTGGCTTGGCTGATCCCGCTTTGATGGCGCAAGATATTCGCGACTTAGAGTTATATCATCCACAAGATATCGATGCAGAAGAGCTCGCTCAGTTGGCCATTCGTGCAGAAGAAGCCAGTTTGTCAGTTGATAGCCGGATCCGTAATTCCGATGGTGCCAGCGCCAACGCGCATACGGCCGCCAGAGTTTATGGTAACAGCCATGGTTTTCTTAACGGTTATTGCAGCTCTCGCTACAGTTTAAGTTGTGTTGTAATAGGCCAAGAGTCTGATGGCAATATGCAGCGCGACTACGACTATACGGTGGCCCGTAAGTATCATGATTTACTTTCACCTGAATTGGTAGGTTTGCAAGCAGCAAACAAAACCTTAAGTCGATTGGATGCGCGTAAAATTCCTACTGCAAAAATGCCAGTGTTATTTGCGCCTGAAATTGCCACAGGCCTCATGGGTCATTTAATTGGTGCGATTAGTGGTAGCAGTATTTACCGTAAGTCGAGCTTCTTAATGGAAGCGTTGAACACTCAAATATTCCCTGACTGGTTTAGCATTGAAGAGCAGCCGCATTTGGTTGGGGCCCTGGCTAGTGCTAATTACGACAGTGAAGGCGTGGCAACTCAAGACCGACGTATTATTGACCGTGGCCAACTAGAGACCTATTTATTAACCAGTTACTCCGCACGTAAATTGGCGATGACTAATACAGGCCATGCCGGTGGTATTTATAACTGGACCTTGAGCCATTCAAACCAAACATTTGACGACTTAGTGAAAGCCATGAATACCGGCTTAATTGTGACGGAAGTGATGGGCCAAGGCGTTAATGGTGTCACCGGGGATTATTCTCGCGGCGCGGCGGGGTTTTATGTTGAAAACGGCGAGGTGTTATACCCCGTAGAAGAAATTACCATCGCAGGCAATTTAAAAGACATGTTTATGGGAATACAAGGTGTAGGTAAAGATCGCGATTTACGTTCATCAATCCGCACCGGGGGTATTTTACTGAGCGAGATGAAGGTCGCGGGTAATTAACCCCTTTTGCTAAAAAACGCATTTATGGTTTAAATGTAAAAATAATTAAAGCCTCTTATCTAATTGATTAAGAGGCTTTTTTTTGGCTTTAATTTGTCTCTTGACGCTTTATATCTTTACTTTACCTTTCTTGACAGTCGTTTACAGGCAAAGGTTGTCATAACTCTTGTAAATGTAACTAGATGGTTAATGGAGTAAATATGTTTAACAAAAAAATAAGTCGATTGATGATGGTGTCTGCAATGGGAGCCTTGTTATTAGGGTGTGGCTCAGACAGTGAAGAAAGCAGTGATGATGTCGCATATGTGCAGTTTTATAATGCATCACCTAATAGCACATCGACCTCGTTAGTGCTCGATGACTATTCATATACTGCGGTTGATTTTGCTGATGCAATGCCGCGTTATGCTTATAGTACAGGGAGTACAGAACTGGACATTTATGGTCAAGATGAAGATAGTGAAACGGTAACCGTTTACAGCGATACCATTGATTTAGCGAGCGACTCGAACCATTTGTTTGTGCTTTATGGTGACTATCACGATCCCGTACTATTGGATATTAACTATTCACGCGATGAAATGGACGAGTTAAATGCCGACGAGGATAATGACTACAGCAAAATGGAAGTGCTGGTGGCTAACGTAGCGACTGATGAAGGTACTTTTGATACCTATATTTCACTCGATACCCAAACCATTGACGAAGCGGTGATGCTCGGTAATGTGCCGTATAGCAGTTACACCAGCGAACAGATATTCGATACTGATGATTATATTGTGTATCTGACCGAAACCGGCACTAAAAATGTGATTTACACAACAGGCAGCATGAGTTTAACCTCGGAAACTGCCTATAAACTGATGATTCGTAACAGTTTTGGTGCAGGTGATATTAACGTCACTATCGACAGCATTGACTCAACTACAACGCCTGTTACTTACGCCGCATTAGAGGCAACGGCCGATTATCGCGTGTTTAATGGTTTAGAAACTCAAAGTATTGACGTTGATGTGGCCAGTAAGCAAGAGACACAATACTTGTATGGTATTTCACCCTTCACAGTAACGGGTTACCAATCAACATCGTTTAATGATTATGGTATCACTGCTAAAGATGCGACTAGCAAAGCCAAGTTGTTCGATAACTTGCTAGTAACGTTTAACCAAGATGAAGTGAAGTCCTTACTGATTTATCAACAAGAAGACAGTTCTGTCAAAGGTATGGTGATCGAGCAAGACTTACGACCTCGAGCTTTTGAATATAAAGTCGATGTGGTCAATTTGGCTTACGATTATGATGATCTAACCGTGTATTTTGTCCGCGCTTCAGAAACTATCGAAACCGCCGAATACAGCTTAACGGATTTAGATTTTGTCGAGCAACTAAGCCTAACACTGCCTGAAGATTATTATGAGATTAACATTGTTTACGAGGCCGATAATGGCACGCAAACGTTAGTTTATCAGTCTGATGCAATCAGCTTTGATGGCGACAGTAACTATACTTTCGTGCTGACTCCAGACAGTACCAGTACTTTAGGTCATAGACTTACGTCATTACAGTAATGTTAAGTTAATTGAGAGTGAGTTAAGCCACTGTCGATAAAACATCAAAAAAGCCGATATCATCGATATCGGCTTTTCATTTAGCGCTTATATTCAAATGGACATACAAACGAGTAAGTTAGTTAGCCTAAGGCTAATTAGTGCGGTATTGGCTTAAAATTTTACCTAAATCAGCGGATGCTTTTGATAACGCTTTAACACCGCTTGAAGACTGTTGTGATAAACCCCTAATAACATTTGATTTCTGTCTTATATCCGTCAGTTCTTTGGCAATGTCATTTGCCACTGCACTTTGTTCTTCTGACGATGTAGAAATTTGGAAACTCATGTCCATAATTGAACGTGACGATTCTGAAATCGCATTAATATCAGTACCAATATTAGTGATCAAATCGCTGCTGGTTTGTGCCTGCTTAACCGTATCTTGAGTGATACTGTCGATATTGAGTGTTTCACTTTGCAGGAGTTCAATCATTTTATGAATTTCAACAGTCGCTGCTTGAGTACGACCTGCAAGGGTTCTTACTTCATCGGCAACAACGGCAAACCCTCGTCCCATTTCACCCGCGCGTGCCGCTTCAATGGCAGCGTTTAATGCCAGCAAGTTGGTTTGATCAGAAATAGCATTAATGGTGGTGATCACATCATTAATATTGGTCGCATTAATTTTTAGGGTATGGACCGAGTTTGACGTTTGTTCAATGTAGGTCGATAACTGTTTAATTTCATTAATGGCACGCTTTGCCCGGTCATAACTCTGACGTGTATACTCCGAATCTTGTTCAACTTTTTGGGTTGAATTGCGTGCAATATTAGACACTTCAGCGGCGGATGCGGTCATTTCTTCCATTGCCGTAGCAACCGAGTCAAGTGATGCATATTGTTGATCAATTTGTTCAGCACTTTGAGCCGTTTCACTGGCAAACGAGCTGGAAGTCGTTTCCAATGTTTCGGCACTTTTTTTCACTGTAACAACAAGCTCGGTTAATGTGTCCATGGCTTTATCTAGCGCACAACCAATGGTGCCGAATTCATCACGACCAGGATGGAAGCCTAAACGAGAGGTGAGATCTCCTTTGGCAATTTTTTCCGTGGTATCCCATAACACCCACAGCGCTCCACCAATAAAAGTGGCATTCCAGTAAAGCACGATAGCAAAGGGCAAGATCCATAACAATGAGAGCAATAGTGACATTAATGCAGCTTGCTTAGCATTGGCTTCTTGACCATAGACTGATTCACTCAGCGTATAATATTGGCCATCTAATGCATAAACCGCAGTAACGGTATCTTGTTGGCGTGAACTAATTTGCGAACGACCAGACACCTGCAAGCCTAAGTTTGAAGCTTGTGCAAGCTGGCTGGTAGCATCTAGTGCTTGAACGGTAGCGGCCATTTTTTGTTCTAAAACATGTAATGATTGCTGTTCAATATGTTCAATTTTATTTAAGTAACCACTAATCGATACACTGGATAAAATGATCAGGAACAGTCCGAAGACAGTCCAAAACTTATCGTTAATGGACATTTTGATAAAGAGTTTATCGATATTTCTAAAATCAACTTGTTTCATGGTTTTGGTACCTAAACCGGTAAAGACAATAAATTCAAAGACTAGATAAGCTTGTCATATTTTAATATTAAATAGACAGCTTAATCGTATTTTGTGTGTGATGAACATGACATTCAATCATCATCAATACATGATCAATATCGACAATAAATCGAATAGCTTAAGTTATTTATTGGATTTTTTGTACAATGTCTATTTAACGTACTAAGTCACTTACTGTTGGTGGAAATGTCATCGCGACAATCTGATAATGTCTGACATTTTCAAAATGATTAGATGATTAGATGAGAGGAATATACGGCACGCAACAGTATGTTGTAAGTTTTTTCTTTTTTATTTAAACAAGTGTTACAAAGTTTATTTTAACGTGAGCATATTAAAATGGGGGTTGTTTTTGTGTTAGCTACTGTTTTTAATTGGTTATTTCCCTCTCAAGTTATCCTTGTTCTTTTGCAAGCATAAAATATTAAAGTTAATCAATGAGATAGCTATTTATTTGCCTCGTTAATGTGATCTATGTTGTTTTTTATGTAATCAAAATTTGACACAATCCAGCCGAATATTACAAAAAAATAGCATTTTGATTACAAAATATGGGGTTAAAAAATGAAAGGACTGACTAAACTAACGGCGGTTTCACTCGCAGTTGCTGCAGCATTGCCAATGATGGCAAATGCAGATGTATTGATTAGTGAATACGTTGAAGGTAGTTCATACAATAAAGCGATTGAGCTTTACAACAACAGTGATGTTGAAATTGATTTAACTGGTTATAAATTAGTACGTTATAAAGATGGAGACACCGTTGCACTGGATATGGTGGTGTTAACTGACTCAATTGCCGCTAAAGGTGTCAAAGTTATTTTGAATACAAATGCAGCGATTACCTTACCAGCCTCAACCGACACTATGACGGGCGATGTCAATTTTAATGGTGGCGATGCTGTCGGCTTATTAAAAGACGGTGTGCTAGTTGATGTGATTGGTGACATTCCAACGCCAGACGGTTGGGGCAGCAATACTACATTCCAACGTAAATTAGACGCCTTAACAGCCAGCACCACTTATGATGCAACCCAATGGGTTACATTAAATATAGACACCTTTAGTGGTTTAGGCTCGCTTGACGCAGCCACCATTCCAGATACCGTCGCATTTACCTGTAATGGCGCCACACTCACCAATATTTATGATGTCCAAGGCGCTGGAGATTCTAGCCCATTGATTGTTGATGGTAGTTTTTCATCGGCTAACGAAGTGACCGTAAAAGGGATTGTTACTGCGAGAAGTGACAGTTTATATAAGGGTTTCTTTATTCAAGACATGCAAGGCGACAACTCGCCTTATACCTCTGACGGCATTTTTGTCTTTCTAGACCAAGCCGCGCCAGACACGATTCAGCCCGGTGCTGAAGTGTGTGTGCAAGGTAAAGTAAACGAGTTTTACGGCTCAACTCAGATAGACCTTAAAGCCGATCAAAAATTTGAAGTGGGCGCATTAGGCGAAGTACCTGCGGCCAGTGCATTTTATGTTGCCGATGGTGAAACCCTAGCGCAAGCATTAGAGCGTGTCGAAGGCATGAAAGTGACATTAGATGCCGGTAGTGAGATGAAAATCACCCGCAACTTTAGTTTCGATTATGATTCATATCGTAACAATATGGTGTTGTCTCATAAAGCCCCATTAATGAAGCCGACTCAAGTGTTTGAGCCAAATTCAGCTGAGTCTGTTGCATTAGGTGAAGCCAATGCTGTTAATCAGTTATTTGTAGAATCTGACTATAAGGCTAAAAGCGGCGAAGTACCTTACTTCCCAGATTTTAACGCTGAAACCGGCTATATCCGTGTTGGCGACCAACTAACAAACCTTGAAGGTGTGATTGGTTATAGCTACAGCGCATACCGTATTTTAGCGACCAACACCATTACGGCCGGTGATTTTATCCGCGCGAATGACCGTACCTATGCGCCAACAGTAGCAGATATGGGTGATATTCGGGTAGCGAGCTTTAATGTATTGAACTTCTTCAATGACTCGGTTGGTGGTGATGTTAATCCATCAAACAGCAATCGCGGTGCGAAAGTAGAAGCTGAAATGGTATTGCAGCGCACTAAAATTGTGACTGCGCTAGTGGCCATGAATGCCGATGTTGTTGGTTTAATGGAAATTGCTAACAATGGCTTTGGTGAGCTTAGTGCAATCCAAAACTTGGTTGATGCCCTTAATGCCGAATTAGCGGATGATCAAGCCTATCGCTTTGTTGAAGTTGAAGAGGCTGATAAATATGACGGCAAATTCATCGGTGGTGATGCAATTACCGTTGGTATGCTATATCGCCCCGCGCGTATCAGCTTAGACGGTGCAGCAAACGTTATCGCAACGCCAGAGCAACATGCTGCCGAAGGTGCTCAAACCCGCGAGAAAGACAGCGTGGTTGAGCAAAGCCCAGGCTATGATAAGTTCCAACGTCACAGCTTAGTGCAAAGCTTTAGCATTAATGATGAAAAACTGACTATTGTTGTTAATCACCTGAAATCGAAAGGTTCAGGTTGTATTGAAGACTGGGCTGAGTTTAACGAAGATTCAGAACCCGCAGACATGCAAGGCAAGTGTAATGCGTTCCGAGTGTCCGCTGCCAAAGTATTAGGTGAGTCACTAAGAGATGTTGAAGGTGATGTACTGGTTATTGGTGACTTAAATGCCTATGGCAAAGAAGATCCGGTTGCAGTATTGACTGACTATGATGCGTCAACAACTGATCATATTATTCGCACCGCTTCTTGGACAACCTTAAACGGTAAAGTGTACGAGCGCGAAGGTAGTGTGATTGATAAAGGTTATGGGTTAATTAACTTAAACACTCAAGCACATGGTGCAACGACTTACTCATATAGTTATAACGGTGAGTTAGGTAACTTAGACCATGCTTTGGGTAATGCGAGTTTAGCGGCTAAGTTAGTCGATATTGACGACTGGCACATCAACTCGGTTGAATCTAACCTGTTTGAATATGGCAGCAAGTACACTGGTGATTTGGTTAAATCAGAGAATGCATTTTCTGCCTCAGATCACGACCCTGTGATCATTGCATTGAGCTATCCAGAACCAGTAGTGGTATTACCTACGCCAACACCTGAACCTGTGAAAGACAGCGATGGTGGTAGTTTAGGTTACTTTGCGTTGATGTTATTAGGTGCACTAGGCTTACGCCGTCGCAGTTAATGATGAGGTGATAAAGAAGTATCATCGTTCATTGATGATGCAGAAAAAAGGATGACAACTGTCATCCTTTTTTTATGATAAAACGACTCTTGGCTAGGGGGTAACGTCAAACGGATACCTACCCATTTTGATAAGGACAGCCAATACGGTTTAAAGCATTGGCGATTCAACGCTTAAGGCTTGCTGACGACGATTTTGTATTGATTTCAGCCGCTGTTTACGACGATGCCAGTACAAATAAGGCGCCATAGGCGCCTTATTTGTAATTGGGGAAACGTTATTTATACAATTAAATCATATTGTTCACGTAATACTTTAATAATGTCTGCTTTAGGGTTAGCTGGGAGTGAAATCGTGGCTCCGGTGACTTTTTCTGCAACACCAATATAAGTACGAGATACGTTCATCATTGCTGCTAACGGTAGCTCGTTATCTCGAGCAAGGGCTTCACGTTCTGGCATTCTGTCTTTGTTTAACAAAATGTCGGCATCGTCAAAGTGATTTAATAAAAACTGACGGAAACCTTCTTTTGAGTTTTCAACAATCTTACCTTCGCGATAAGCTGCGCCATCCCAAATACGTGATGAATCAGGAGTGCCGACTTCATCCATGTAAATCAGTTTAGCGTTGCCGTCTTTATCGTTGACATAACCAAACTCAAACTTGGTATCAACAAACACTTGGTCAAGCTTGGCTAGTGCAGCAGAAATCACTTTAAAGCCTTGCTTGAGCAGGACTTCATATAGGTCGATATCTTGTGGTTTTTCAAAGCCAAATGCTTGGTAGTTGGCTTCAATGTCGCTACGACTAATATTGACGTCATCCTGTGCTGGTACACCTGGAATGCCGGTTAAAATACCTTTGGTTGACGGAGTGATTAGCAGTTCAGACAGTTTTTGATCTTTGTTTAAGCCTTCAGGCAGGGTGATGCCGCAAAATACTCGTTCACCTTTTGAATAAGCCCGCCACATAGAGCCGGTAATGTACTGACGACAAATGGCTTCCACTTTAATTGGACGGGCTTTTTGCACTATCCACACAAAAGGGTGTGGGATATCTAAGATATGGCTATCAGCTAAGCCATTTTCGGCAAATAAACTAAACCAATGGTTTGAAATGGCATTGAGTGCCGCGCCTTTGCCTGGGATGCCTTGCAAGTTACCTTCGCCATGAAAAATACAATCAAAAGCAGAAATTCTGTCACTGATCACCATAATCGCTAGTGGCGTATCTTCAGGTACATCGTAACCTTTGTCGCGAATTAAGCGGCGGCTATCAGTATCGGTTAACCAGTAAACACTGCGAACTTTGCCACTGTGGACAGGCTTGTCGGTACGGATAGGTAAATCATTGTTCACGGCAAGAACGGAATCAGCAAGACTCATGCGAATGTTCCTTAGGTTGAAGGGCGTATAGGGTTTTTATGGCGGCTATGTTACCTGCATTAAGCGGGTTTGCCACGGGAAAGGGTGAGTTGAAATAGGCTTTTTTGTTATGCGAACAATCATCGACTAGTTTAGCAATATCTTGATAAAGACTTTGTCAGGTTAATCAGGCAAAATTCACTTCCTAAATAGTGCTTGGAATAACAAAAATTGAACAGCGAACAAGTAAGTATTAATAACCGTTTAGGGCTGATATTTGTGTCTATTGCGGTATTTTTCTGGGGCATTTTACCTATTGCGTTAAAGCTATCAGGTGGTTTTATTACCCCAGTAACCCTGACTTGGTTTCGGTTTGTCGTGGCATTAGTGGTGACCTTGTTAATTCAATGGCGCTTAGGGGCATTAAGGCAATTTGTCGGTTTGTCTGTATCCGTTTGGGTTAAGTTAGTATTGGCGGGCGTATTGTTGATGTGTAATTACGTGTCGTTTGTGTATTCATTGGGATACTTAGCCCCTGGAACCGCGCAGCTTAATTTTCAAACCGCGCCGTTTTTCTTGGCCTTTGGCGGGGTGCTATTTTTTAAAGAACGTTTTAACGCATTTCAACTGAGTTGTTTTGCCACGTTAGCCTTAGGTATGCTGATGTTTTTCCATCCACAGCTCGATTTAAACCAAACCAGTGATCATCAGGTACTGGTTGGGATTATGATTGTGCAGTTTTCGGTAATGTCGTGGACCAGTTATGCCTTATTACAAAAGTCGGTGAGCCAGCGTTTATCACCGAGTAACGTATTGTTATTTATCTATGCATTAGGGATTGTGGCAATGGCGCCATTTAGCGACTTTAGTCAGTTTGACGCGATGACATGGGATCAATGGTGGATAGTACTTTTCTGTGGTGCCAATACCTTGATTGCTTACGGCTGTTTTGCTCAAGCGCTGCATTATTGGCCGACAGCGCAAGTGAGCGCGATGTTGTCTTTAACCCCGGTATTAAGTTTTACTGCTACCGAGTTGGTGGTCAGTTTAGGCTGGTGGAGTGGGGTATTTTCCAGCGCCAATATTGATGCATTGTCATTCATGGGCATAGTGTTAATTGTCTGTGCGGTGTTTGCGGTGCAAATTGTGCCCATGTATCAAAAGCGCAAACAGGCAAAAGTATTCAGAACGGTGCTGTAGCCCTTTAGTCCTTTAGTGCTTTAATGATACGGATTATACCCAGACGAACTCGACATGCAGGCTAGGGCGGACTGCGTCCTGCTAGAGTCGCTTCGCTTCTAAGATTTTATAGCATCTAGCCGCGCAGCGTCCTAGCAGCGTAGCGATCTAGGCTCTTGCTATAGCATCTAGCCGCATAGCGACCTAGAACCTAGAACCTAAGAATAGTGATATTAAAAAGATAATCGCCAAGTTAATGGATGCTAATGATGTTTAGACTTATTTTGTCATTAGAATAGAAAACAAAAATGGAGCCCTTAGGCTCCATTTTTTATGTCATTCAACAGAATGATTAGCCGTTGTCACGAGGCTTACGTGGGCGATCACTGCGAGCACGATCTGTGCGCGGACGACGTGGAGCACCTGCGCCGCGAGTCGTATCAGCAAAGACTTCATCACCGGCTTCACGAATGTTTAAAGGACGACCACAAACACGCACTTTTCTAAGGTGTGAAAGGATGTCTTTAGGCATTCCGTCAGGTAAATCAACGGTTGTGACTTGATCAAATAATTGAATTTGACCAATGAAACGGCTATCGATGTTCGCTTCGTTAGCAATCGCGCCAACGATGTTACCTACACCTACGCCATTTTCACGACCAACATCGATAACATAACGATTCATTTTCACGTCTGGATTATCTTTTAAGCCTTCTGCATCACCAAAACTATTTGGTGCTGGACGGCTACTACGTTCGCCACGGTCACTGCGTTCACGACGTGGACGGTCGCTGCTATTACGGTCATTACGATCGTTTCCGCGCTCGTCACGTGAATCACGCTGACGCTCTGTAATTGTCGGTAATTGTAGAGGGCGCTCTTGCTGTACTTGTTTCAACAAAGCAGCAGCCAATAAATCAGTATCAACTTCAAGCTGTTGGCATAATTCAGCAACGGCATTTTTCATGAAATCTAAGTCACCATTAATGGTCTCTTGGATTTGCTCACCTAAACGAGATAAACGACGCTCTGCAACTGACTCTGGGCTAGGTACTTTCATTGGCGAAATACGGCTGTTAGTGGCGCGTTCGATAGTGCGTAACATGCGCATTTCACGATTGGTCACAAACAAAATCGCCATACCAGCACGACCAGCACGACCGGTACGACCGATGCGGTGAACATATGCTTCTGAATCATAAGGAATATCGTAGTTTACTACGTGTCCAATACGTTCAACGTCTAGGCCACGTGCCGCAACATCTGTCGCGATTAAAATGTCTAACTTGCCGCGCTTAAGCTGCTCAACAGCACGCTCACGAGCTTGTTGATTCATGTCACCATGTAATGGTGATGAAGCATAACCACGGGCTTCTAATTTTTCAGCTAATTCAACACAGCTGTTACGAGTACGAACGAAGATGATGATACCTTCAGTATTTTCAACTTCTAATACACGTACTAACGCTTCTAGTTTGTTGTGCTGTGATACTTGCACATAACGCTGATCGATAGACTCAACAGTTGCCTGGCTTGAGGCTATGCTGATGTTCACTGGATTGTTTAAGTGCTTAGCAGCAACACGCTTAATTTGCTCAGGCATAGTGGCCGAGAATAAGGCAAGTTGGCTATCAGCTGGCTTGTGCTCTAATACCCATTCGATATCGTCGATAAAGCCCATTTTTAGCATTTCGTCGGCTTCATCTAATACTAAGGCTTTTAGGCCATCTAGCTTTAATGTGCCACGGCGCATGTGATCCATTACACGACCTGGTGTACCGACAATCACTTGTGGTCCACGCTTAAGGGCGTTTAACTGTTGTTGCATGCTTTGACCACCGTAAATCGGTAGTACGTGGAAGCCTTTCATGTGTTTAGCGTAGCTACCAAATGCTTCGGCAACTTGAACCGCTAATTCACGGGTTGGTGCTAACACTAAAATCTGTGGGGCATTGATTTTCATGTCGATTTTGTTTAGTAAAGGCAGGGCAAACGCACCTGTTTTGCCGGTACCGGTTTGTGCTTGACCGATAATATCTTTACCAGCCATAAGCGGGTCGATACTCGCCGCTTGAATTGGCGTTGGGTTTTCATAACCTAAGTCGTCAAGCGAACGCAACAAAGACTCAGACAGGCCGAGTTCGCGGAAAGTTTTTTCAGATGACATTGAGTTGTAGCCTTGTGGATGCGCACGAAGTTCGGAAGCTCGTGCTAAAGTTTCACAGACAGAAAATCAACCCCGTGTCGATTTCCCGCGCCGATATAAGGGGGCATATTATAGCAGCAACTATGCGTGTTGACCACGTAAAAACTGAAAATAAACATTAATTTGCCTATTCGAGGTTAATATTGGCCTGATTCTTGATTTTTAGTATTTGTTAATTGGTTGAAATATGAACAATTGTTACTGTGAATTAGGTGATTTATGGGGCCTTAGTCAGTTTATCTATACTGAGCATTTGATACACTGTTTCAGCTACTGCCACAACAAAGTCGATGTCTAAGGTGCTTATTGTGTCGTCTGGCGTGTGGTATTGTGCATGGGGTGGTACGCCAAAATACACCCAAGAGTAACCTGCCTTATGGAATGCATAATGGTCTGATGCCCTTAGCCAATCACTTTTTCTCATCCGCCCACTTAACAACCTCGTGTGATGAGTACGGATACACAATTGATTTTGCTGCATCAACCCTGGCTCGATAAGTGCAAAATCAGCCAGATTGTGTTGACCTTCCATGTAGATTGCCCTGCGGCGGTCTGGGTGACCTATCATGTCTAAGTTAATGCTTAATTCAATGTCCATCTGTGGTTGTTGTTGTAACAACGCCACCAAGGCATCGCTGCCATACAAACCGGGTTCCTCAGCATCGGTGGCAACAATCATTACATTGACATCATCTAACGGCGGATTGCGTTGCCATTGGGCGGCAATGGCCATCATTCCGGCAATACCTGAGGCGTTATCATCTGCTCCCGGATACATGTTGCGTGCCGTTTGACCTAAATGATCATAATGCGCGGTGATCACTCGCCATCGAGTGGAGTGGGTTTTTGCCGCAATGGTGGCGATGATATTAACCCCAGAGACGGTCGAAAATTGATGCTGATAGCTAAACGGTACTGCAAATGTTGGCTGCCAAGGTTGTAATCCCATCTCAGTAAACCGCTTTATTAAGTAGTCTTGAGTGAGACGCGCACCGTGTGTGGCAGTCTTGCGGCCTTGAAATTTCGCAGAGGTTAAGATGGATATGTCTTGGGTGACTTGTTGATTGGCATCGGGCCAGGTGGTAGTGATATTAGGTGAGCATTGGCGCGGTGTTTGGCTACAGCCAATTAATAAGCTGCATAATAGGCTAAAACCGGTCACCTTAAGGCGAATTTGAGCAGTAAACATGGTGTGTTATCTCCTCTTATTCGCTTAAGGCTTGGTCGTTGATCTAAGCCTCGGATTGGGCTTTTTTCGCCTTTACCCGTTTGTTGTGTAACGCAAGCTTGGGCTTTAAGAATCTGGCCGTATGCGACTCTGGATGCTCTGCGATATCTTCTGGGCTGCCGGTGGCTAAAATCATTCCGCCGCCAGCACCACCTTCAGGGCCTAAATCGATAATCCAGTCTGCCGTTTTAATCACATCTAAATTATGCTCAATCACCACCACAGTGTTGCCGTGAGATTTTAAGCGATGCAATACTTCTAACAATAGTTGAATGTCGGCAAAGTGCAGGCCGGTAGTCGGTTCATCCAAAATATACAAGGTTTTACCCGTGTCGCGTTTAGACAACTCTTTAGCTAATTTAACCCGTTGGGCTTCACCGCCAGACAAGGTGGTTGCACTTTGGCCTAAACGAATGTACGACAAGCCTACATCCATTAAGGTTTGCAGTTTACGTGCTATTGATGGAATAGCAGTAAAATAGCCACGAGCATCTTCAACCGTCATTTGCAGCACTTCGTGAATGTTCTTGCCTTTGTATTTTACTTCTAAGGTTTCGCGGTTATAGCGCTTACCTTTACAAGCATCACAAGGCACGTATACGTCTGGTAAAAAATGCATCTCAACTTTAATTAAGCCATCACCTTGGCAGGCTTCACAGCGACCGCCTTTGACGTTAAACGAAAATCGACCTACCAGATAACCCCGGGTGCGCGATTCTTGTGTGCCAGCAAATAGCTCACGTATTGGGGTGAAAATACCCGTATAAGTGGCAGGATTAGATCGTGGCGTGCGGCCAATCGGGCTTTGATCGATATCGACTACTTTGTCGCAATGATCCATGCCTTTAATGCTTTTGTAGGGCGCGGGTTCGTCAACGGTGGCACCATTGAGCATATGATGAGCTATTTTAAAGAAGGTGTCGTTAATCAGTGTCGATTTACCTGAGCCAGATACCCCAGTAACACAGGTAAATAATCCCACTGGAATGGTTAAATCAACATCTCTTAGGTTATTACCCGATGCGCCAAATAACTCAATTACCTTTTTCGGATCGATTGGGGTGCGCTCGTCACTAATGTGTATTTGCTTTTTACCGGAAATATATTGACCCGTGACAGACGCTTCACAGTTAACAATATCTTCTAGGGTACCGTCGCAAATGACTTCACCGCCATGAACACCAGCACCAGGGCCGATATCAATAATGTGATCAGCAAGACGAATAGCATCTTCATCGTGTTCGACCACAATGACAGTGTTACCTAAATCGCGCAGGTGGATTAATGTTTGTAATAAGCGTTCATTGTCGCGTTGATGTAAACCAATTGACGGCTCATCAAGCACGTACATCACGCCCATTAAACCAGCACCAATCTGGCTGGCTAAACGAATACGTTGTGCCTCGCCACCCGATAAGCTGTCGGCTGAGCGTGACAAACTTAGGTAGTTAAGGCCTACATTGACCAAAAAACCGAGGCGTTGACTGATCTCATTTAAGATTTTTTCGGCAATTTTGGCCCGTTGACCTTCAAACACGACCGTATCGAAGTATTGTTTGGTTTCGCCAATCGACCACATTGTTAGCTGGGGTAAATTGAGTTCGCCAATAAACACGTTGCGGGCTTCTTCACGTAAGCGCGAGCCGCCACAGCTGTTACAAGGTTGCATATTAATAAACTTAGACAGTTCGTCGCGTACCGAGTTACTTTCGGTTTCGCGGTAGCGGCGGTCCATATTATTTAAAATGCCTTCAAACGGATGATTACGCACCACTACGTCGCCGCGGTCATTAATGTATTTAAAGGCGATGCTTTGTTTGCCAGACCCATACAGGACTATTTTTTTGATTTTGTCGCTAAGGGTTTCAAATGGCTGTTCGACGTCAAATTTATAGTGCTCGGCCAGTGAACTGAGCATTTGGAAATAATAAAAGTTACGTCTGTCCCAACCGCGAATAGCCCCGCCAGCCAGCGACAATTCGGTATTGGTAATGACGCGTTCTGGATCAAAAAATTGCTGCACGCCTAAACCGTCACAGGTTTGGCACGCGCCAGCCGGATTGTTAAATGAGAAAATTCGTGGCTCAAGTTCTGCCATCGAATAGCCACAATGTGGACAGGCAAAATTAGCCGAGAATATCAGCTCTTCAATATTGCTATCTTCCATACTGGCAATTTTAGCGATACCACCAGACAGTTCTAAAGTCGTTTCAAACGACTCCGCTAAGCGCTGTTTCATGTCTTCGCGAACTTTGAAGCGATCGACAACCACCTCAATGGTGTGTTTGATGTGTAAATCTAATGTTGGAGGATCGGTTAAGTCACACACTTCACCGTCAATACGAGCACGGATATAGCCTTGTGCCGATAAGCTTTCAAGCAGCTTAACGTGCTCGCCTTTACGATCGTTTACCACAGGCGCAAGCAGCATTTGGCGGCTGTCTGCTGGTAAGGCTAATACTCTATCAACCATTTGGCTGACCGTTTGCGCCGATAAAGGCTGGTTATGCGTTGGGCAACGAGGTTCACCCACACGGGCAAATAATAAACGTAAATAGTCATAGATTTCGGTAATGGTACCGACGGTGGAGCGCGGATTGTGTGAGGTTGATTTTTGTTCAATTGAAATGGCAGGACTTAAGCCTTCAATATGATCAACATCGGGCTTTTCCATTATGCTCAAGAATTGACGCGCATAGGCCGACAGCGATTCGACATAACGACGTTGACCTTCTGCATACAAGGTATCGAAGGCTAATGATGATTTTCCTGAACCGGATAACCCTGTTATCACAATAAGTTTGTCACGGGGTATGGTTAGATTGATGTTCTTAAGATTGTGGGTTCGGGCACCGCGTATTTCAATTTTATCCATCGACTCGCTCTATGACTTGTGTAAAACAAAACAGCAATCAGTATCGCATAGTTTATTGGCGGACTTCATATCAATTTTGTCTATGGTGGTTTTAAGATACGCATCGAACAGACCTAAGGTTTAACGTGCACCCATAAAACATCTTATATCAAAAACTGTGATTTCCTTTTGAGCTAATTTATGTCGCTGTGATAATATGCGCAGCTCATAATATTATTGAATCACTTATCAAAGGGCGCCGCATGGCCAGTAATGGACTGTCAGGTTTGGAGAAAAAGGTCGCATTTTCGTTAGCCGGAGTGTTTGGTTTACGCATGATGGGATTGTTTATGATTATGCCTGTCTTCGCGCTGTATGGTCAGCATTTAGAAGGCTTTTCACCGCTGTGGGTAGGTATTGCCATTGGTGCTTATGGATTAACCCAGGCTTTTTTACAGATCCCTATGGGTATTTTGTCCGACAAATACGGACGTAAGCCGATTATTCTTGGTGGTTTAGTCTTGTTTGCGATTGGTAGTTTAATTGCCGCATCGTCTGACCACATCTATGGCGTGGTATTTGGCCGTGCAGTACAAGGTATGGGAGCCATTGCTGCAGCCGTGTTAGCCCTTGCCGCCGATTTAACCCGAGACGAACAACGCACTAAAGTGATGGCCGTCATTGGCATGTGCATTGGTTTTTCATTCGCCTTGTCATTATTAGTCGGACCGATTGTGGCGCAGTATTTAGGCTTAACAGGCTTGTTTTTGTTAACCGCAGTATTAGCCGTATTGGGTATGTTAATCGTGCAGTTTTTTGTGCCCAATCCAATTAGCCAAGCGCCTAAAGGCGATACGGTAGCGACCCCGACAAAACTCAAGCGTATGTTGTTAGATCCACAATTATTTCGCTTAGATGCAGGCATTTTTATTCTGCATTTAGTGCTCACCGCGGTGTTTGTCGCCTTACCATTAGATTTGGTTGATGCTGGTTTAGTCAAAGAAAAACATTGGATGCTGTACTTTCCCGCGTTTGTTGGGGCCTTTTTCTTAATGGTGCCGCTGATCATCATTGGGGTTAAACGCAACAACACCAAAACCATGTTCCAATTGTCGTTGATGATCATGATGGTGTCACTTGGCATGATGGGGTTTTATGCTGATAATATTTGGGTGCTCAGTGGCGCCGTAGTATTATTTTTCACTGGCTTTAACTACCTTGAAGCATCACTACCGAGTTTAATTGCTAAGTTTTGTCCTGTAGGTGATAAAGGTTCGGCTATGGGCGTGTATTCGACCAGCCAGTTTTTAGGTGCCTTTTGCGGCGGCATGTTAGGCGGCGGAGCCTATCAACTCGTCGGCGCATCCGGGGTGTTTTTTGTCGCACTAGGACTGATGTGTGTGTGGTTATTCTTGACCATAGGCATGCAAAAACCTGTACTATTGAAAAGCTATACCCTTGAAGCTACAGTAAAAGATAAATCCGATGCACAAAATATGGCCAGCAAATTGTCGCAGTTAATTGGCGTCGTTGAAGCCATTGTGGTACTCGAAGAGAAAGCGGCTTATTTAAAGGTCGATGATAAATTCAATTTAAGCGAAGCGCGAGCTGTGTTAGGCTCTGTAGATTAGATCGTATTGATCGCTAAGCTTAGTATTCAGATAAGTAAACAGATAAAAATCTCAGGAGATTTCGATGGCCAGTCGTGGTGTGAATAAAGTCATTTTGGTAGGTAACTTAGGTAAAGACCCTGAGGTTCGTTACATGCCAAATGGCAATGCCGTAGCTAACTTTACCGTAGCGACAAGTGAGTCGTGGAAAGACCAGCAAGGTCAAACGCAAGAGCGGACCGAGTGGCACAACATTGTAATGTATCGTCGTCTTGCGGAAATTGCAGGCGAGTACTTAAAGAAAGGCTCTAAAGTTTATTTAGAAGGCAAATTGCAAACCAATAAATGGCAAGATCAGACTACCGGTCAAGACCGTTATAAAACTGAAATTAACGCCATGGAAATGCAAATGTTAGACAGCCGTAATTCTGGTGGTGATAACGCCAGTGGTGGTCAAGGTCAATATCAGGGGCAAGGACAGAACTCGGGGCAAAACCCTGGACAAAAGATGGGACAACAACAGTCTCGTCCCGCGCCAGCACCTCAAGCTCGTCCGCCACAAGCACAATATAATCAAACTGCACCTGCTTACCAAGCTCAACCAGATGCTGGCCAGCAAGGTGGTTACCAGCAACAACCGGCGCCAGCGCAACAAGCCGCTCCAGCTTATGCACCAAAGCCAGCCGCTGCACCACAGGGTAATTTCCAACCACAAAATGCCCCTGCACAGCGCCCAGCACCACAGCCACAACAAAACTTCACTCCAGATTTGGATGAAGGCTGGGATGACGATATTCCTTTTTAACCAAAGACAAATTTAACATAGAATGATCTAAGCCACGCCAGTCGTGGCTTTTTTGTGTTTGAAAATCAATATCGGTTGTGTGTGTTATGTGGGGTGTAAAGTAAATGAGTCTTATATGCTTCGTTTTGTAAAAAAACGACCGATGAGCTGCAAAGCAAAAATGGTAAGCTCGATGATACGAGTGATTTAGCCATACTTATCGTTGATGAGATTGGCAATTCGGTTGATTTACCCTATCGTTATTTATTCGCTATACGCGAGATGTTTGCGACTCAAACAGTGCTAAATCTCGGCAAGAATATCTTTAAATTATATCACTGGGCTGACGAGAACCCTTGCAACGTCTATGAATGTATTCGTTCGGGGTATGTTTTTATTATGTTGCCAGCAAGCGTAAAATGCATAACGAAGATGATCTAAATAAAGTTCGACTTTAGTACTGACTTAGCGGTCAAGTTGAGGCTGCAGATGTTTCAAAAACCTGTTAGTAATGCACTGCGAAAGTGAACACTCGCGGGTCGTGTTAAAAGATTTGGATATTCTGGTTAATATACAGCAAACAACTCCACTGAACGCCTATGATTGCTACCGCATTACGCCGCTCGCTTTACGTTGGTCAATCGAGTTTTGGCGACTAGCTGCAATATGGTTTACTATTACTCTTGATATTCGTTCTTGTCAGTTACCACAGCTTATAGGTGGTAATTTAGGTGTCAAGGTCGTCAATTTTGACGAAAAGTAGCAACTAAAAACTGACCTATTGATTTAACATATGGAGCTGCATGGCCTATGGGAGTATACTTGGCGCTATATTTAGAGTTTAAGCTCTAAAAAAAGGATGAGTATGAATTTTTATGATCAAAGCCGCGCCCTACTTGGGCGCTTTAATTTAGCCAAAGTGCAGCTTAAAAGCCTTACTCGTCGCCTGTTCAGCCGTCCAACGAGGAATCTGGCTACTTTAGCATTTACGGGTGTTTTGACTGTTGTCAGTCAGCCGCTGCTTGCCGATGAGGTAGTCGCTTTGTCATTTGCTAAGGCGTGGCAACAAGTACAAAGAGTCAGTGATTCACAGCAGGCCCAATCGGCTCAAGTCGCCCGAGCAAAAGGGCTCGAAGAGGCTGGTGAAGACATGGACTGGCCATCGTTACAGCTCACTAGCAGTTATTCCTTACTAGAAAAACCCTTAGCTCTGGATGTGGCCGATCTTGGGATCGATGCGACAAGCTTACCGCCAGCTCTGGGTCAGATGTTAGGGGCACTGCCGAGTCAGTTTGCCTTTTCAGAGCAAGATATTTTTCGCACTAGCTTAAAAGCCATGTGGCCTATTTATACCGGTGGTCAGATCACCGCGGCTCAAGGGATACATAAGGCCAAAGTGGAGGAGAAAAAACAGCAGCAGGCCTTGGCGACAAGAGAGTTATTTCTTCTTCTCGTGAATCGCTATTACGGTGTTGCTGTCGCTAAAGCTACGGTGGAAACTAACCAGACCTTAGTCGATTCCTTAGCTGTGCATTTAGATCATGCCACTAAGCGCGAACAGCAAGGGCAAATCGCCAGAGTCGAAGTGCTCAATGCTGAAGTGGCATACAACAATGGCAAAATTAATTTAGCCAGCGCAGTTCGCCAATGGGAAATGGCCAATATTGCTATGGCACGTATGCTAAAGCTGCCTTCGGTAAATTTATATTCGGCACTTTTCATGCTCGATGAGTCGCCTTCTTTGCCTTATTTGTCGCAACTAACCCTAACGCAGCACCCAGCACTAAAATTACTTCAAGCGAAGGAAGCTCAAGCGGAAGGGCTGATTGATGTGGAAAAAGGCTTGTATAAGCCTAAGGTGTTTCTGTACGGTAACTATACCTTGTATGAAGATGACAGCACTTTATCCCATATTGAGCCAGACTGGATGGTAGGTGTTGGCCTGACTATGCCGCTTATTAGCCGAGACGGGCGCAGTGGTAAGGTTCGGGCGGCCAAGAGTGCGTTGCTGCAAGCTCGTTATACTAAGGCACAAACTCAGCAAGATCTCAGTTTGCTGCTCGATCAAAACTACCGTCAACTGTTACAGGCCGAGGAAGAAAGTCAGTCCCTCGATACCAGCTTAGCTTTAGCGAAGGAAAACCTACGATTAAGAGACATTGCCTTTAATCAGGGATTATCGACTTCCATAGACAGGGTTGATGCTGAAATCAAACTCAAAGCCGTGCACACTCAGCAATTAGCTGCCAAATATCGCTACCTACAGGCCTATGCGAGTCTGATGACGATAAGTGGTCAGCTTGATAAATTTATTAATAATAGCAACAGCTTGGAGAAATGATATGCAAGCTAACCGTATTCTAGCCCCCGTGGCGTTAGTGGCTTTAGGCTGTATTCTTGCCTACGGCCTGCACCTTGCATTTGTGCCAAAACCTTTATTGTTACAGGGGCAAATTGAAGCCAGAGAATATAATATCTCTTCCAAAGTACCTGGGCGCGTAGAGCAAGTGCTGGTTAGGCGTGGGGATAAAGTTAAAGAGGGTGATCTGTTATTTGCTATTAGTAGCCCAGAGCTTGATGCTAAGTTACTGCAGGCTCAGGGTGGTCTCGACGCGGCAACGGCTATGCAGCAACAAACCATTAATGGTGCGAGGCAACAGCAAATAACGGCAGCCAAAGAGCAATGGTCAAAAGCCAAAGCTGCGACAGAACTGAGTGCCAAAACCTATCAACGAATTGAAAACCTGTTCGATGAAGGTGTTGTTGCACGGCAAAAGCGCGATGAAGCTTATACACAATGGCAGGCCGCCAAATATACCCAGCAAGCAGCCTATGCCATGTATGAAATGTCTTCCGAAGGTGCGCGCGTCGAAACCAAAGCCGCAGCAGCAGGTAAGACGCGTATGGCAGAAGGTGCGGTTAACGAGGTGAATGCGATTTTAGCCGATAGCCAAATGCGCTCACCTAAAAAAGCTGAGGTGAGTGAGGTGTTATTACAAGCCGGTGAGCTAGCACCGAGTGGATTTCCTGTGGTGAGCTTGATTGATATGCAAGATGCCTGGGCGGTATTTCAGGTGCGTGAGGATCTGCTATCTGAATTTACCTTAGGGCAAAACGTTCGCCTAGCACTGCCTGCACTCAAACAGAGTTACCCCTTTCAAGTAACACATATTAGCGTGATGGGAGATTTTGCTACTTGGCGTGCCACCGAAAGCGGCCATGATTTTGACATGCGCACCTTTGAAGTTGAACTGCGGCCTGTTGAGCCCATCTCTGGGCTACGTGTTGGCATGTCAACCTTGATCCAGTGGTAACCGATAATGCGCCCCCCCCTTAGTGCGTTAGTCATCAGAGAGCTTAAGGCCCTATGGCAAGATCCTTGGCAGCTGGCCTTGGTGAGTTATTTGCCATTAGTTGGGATCTTCATGCTCTGGTGGTTATTTAGTGCCGGACTGCCCCGAGCTTTACCTGTGGCTTTGGTTGATCAAGATATGAGTCAGCTAAGCCGCAGTTTAGGGCGTAACTTAGCGGCAAGCCCGGTGATCACCCCTATTAGTTATCCTGATTTACTCAGTGCACAACAAGCCATGAAAGAGGCGGAAGTATATGCCATGGTTGTGTTGCCCTATGGGCTTAGAAAGGATTTGCTCACAGCAAAACAGCCTGTTATCGACATTCGTTACAATGGACAATTTCTGCTGGTGGGTAAATTACTGGTAAGCCAAATCCAGCAAAGTTTAGGGGCGGGATTGTCTGAACTTGCGGGGATCAAGCAGATGGCCGCTGGGGTGCCTAAGGTCAAGGTAGAAACTCGTCTTAGGCCGGTGGCTAGCCAAGTGACGCCTTTATTTAATATGAACAAGAGTTACCTAGTGTTTTTATTGCCGCCAGTGTTAATTGCCCTCGGGCAGTTATTAGCTATGCTAGTGTTTGCCAACTGTTTAAGCCGCGAGGTGCGTTTAGGCAAGCTAACGCAATGTTATCGTGCCGGTATTTGGCGGGTAATCGGGGTTAAGTTTTTGCTGTACACTCCATTGCTTATTTTACAGGGTAAACTTATTTTAGCCGTTTTATATCAATATCTTGCCTTACCTTTGGCGGGTAAGTTTGGTCAGTTATTGTTGGCACAATTCCTTATGATTTCGGCGGTATGGTTAATTGTGTTGGCGATCTTCTTTTTACTCTTAGATGCCACCCGACTTGTGAGTTTTTGTACCGCATTATTTGCCCCAGCATTCCCCTTTATGGGCATTACCTTTCCCACTCAAAATATGCCGGTTTTAGCCCAATGGTGGCGTCAAATTATGCCTTCAAGCCACTATATTGAAACCCATGTTGGGGTGGTTAGTTATGGCCAGAGTTGGTTTAATATGCTGCAACAAGTGGCCAGTTACTGGGGGTTTTTATTGCTTGTTCCTGTGATATTTTATTTAGTTAAGCGGCAAAGAAAAGCCTTGGCTGTGATGAGCACTGCCGATAAGCCCGATGATATTACGCAACCATCAAGGGGCATCTAATGCAGTTTTGGCAGTTAGTCTACTTAGATATTAAGCACCTAATAAAAGATAAAGCCATTTCATTAACCTTATTTGGTGGGGTGATTTTTTATGCATTACTTTACCCTTTGCCTTACCTTAATCAGGTGGCGACTGAGCAAGAAATCGTTTTGGTGGACTTAGATAAATCGAGTCTTAGCCGCACTTTGGCCCGCCATGTGGATGCCAGCCCTAAGATAGCATTGGCCGCGTCATTAGATTCTATAACCAGCGCCCAGGAGTGGATTGAAGCCGATAAAGCCCATGGTTTACTGGTGATCCCTGAAGGTTTTCGTCGGAATTTAATTTTGGGTAAAGGGGTAACCTTAAGTTATAGCGGCGATGCTAACTATTTCTTAATCTATTCCGCGATTGCCGGAGGTTTAGTGGCCTCAGGGCTAGATATGGCTAAACAGGTGCAGTTTGTGGATTTATTAAGTGCAGGGGTTCAGGCCAAGCAGGCAGAATTATCCCTCAATCCAGTGACCCTTAATGCTGTGCCTGTGTTTAACCAAAGTTTAGGTTACCTTCCCTATGTGGTGCCCGCGGTATTATTACTGGTATTGCATCAGACGCTACTGATCGCCAGTGGCATTTTGGGGGCAGGCCAATGGTTGCATGACGGTTATTGGCAGCAAGTGTCGGCGCTAGAGTTAGTCTGTGGCAGAATTGTGGCACTCCTGTGTATTTATGCTTATTTAACCAGCTTTTACCTAGGATTTTGCTTTTATGCCTATGACTTGACACTGCAAGGCTCGCCCATAGAGTTAGCCCTGTTGATTAGTGTCTTTTTATTGGCAACCGCGGCCGCAAGTGTGGCGTTTAGTTGCCTATTTACTCGCAGAGATTTACCCACTCAAGTGCTGTTGCTTATTTCTATGCCGATATTGTTTGTTTCAGGCTTTGTGTGGCCATTAGAGCTTATTCCAACACCTTTGATCTGGCTGTCGCAAACCATCCCCGCCGTACCAGGCATGATGGGGCTGCTTAAGCTCACCCAAATGGGCACCGACTGGCGCAGCTTGCTAGGACTTTGGCTTCAGCTGTGGGGATTATTTGTTGTTTTCTTTGTCTTGGCTATTATCGGGGTTAAGTATCGCCAGCGGCAATTTAAGTTATCGAAAAACTATCATTAGCCTTTGAGCACAAAGAAAATAACATATCCACTCTGTTGTTCTGCTTGTTTTATTTTTTCACTCATCAAGGTTAATAGCGCTAGCAACAGGTGAAAATGCCGAGGCCTTCTTGGGCGCTCAAGGTTATATTTGGGATACACAATCAGATATGGCGTTGGCGTTAGTCGGCGCGCTCAACGCACTGGTGATATTGAGCATTCCCCATGATAAGCAATTACACGCTGTGGCCTAGATTAAACCGCGGTAAAGACTTTCAATGAGTATTGCCGAGCATAAACAAAAAAGAGGCGCATTTAATGCGCCTCTTTTTTGGTTAACTGGCGTTTTTTATGAGCAAGACGCTCAAAGCACCTATAAACAATAAATGTTTGTTATTATTCCTTTAAGGCTGAAGGCGCTTAATGCTCTAACCATTCGAGCATGACCCGATTAAACTCCTCTGGCTCTTCTGCCATGATCCAATGGCGGGTATTGAAAGGAACCACCTTATTACCTGGAATAGACGCCATCTTGTGTTCCCATTCCTTAGAATGGAACATGCCGGGCTTGTTCTCGCCATACATAAATAGCAGTGGGCAGTTAACAACGAGTGGCAGATTGCCTAGGGGCTTACCGGTGAGGGTTTTGCTCCATTTCCAGTAATAGGAATAGGTCATGGAAGAGGTAATTAGCTTTTGATCTCCAGGGGCTTTTAACATCTTGGCCATCTTGCGTGTCATGGCATCACCTAAGCTGCCGCCTAGTTTCCAGGCCAACGCCAGCCACATCTGGTAGCTGAACATGAATAGCTTCACTTTAAGGCTTAATTCATGTTCTATTGATCCTGCATCACCAATGTCTACCCCAATGATTCTATTTACTTTTATTTCATTCCTTAGGTAGAACTGGTAACCAAAGAAGCAGCCCCAATCGTGCAGCAACAAAGTAACGGGCTGACCATCGCTAACAGCATCGACGACTGAATTAATTTTGCTAATAATTTCTTCTAGTGAATACATGCCTCTGTTGGAGTCGAGTTCATAGCCTGGCAAGGTAAAGCGCACACAGCGGTATTTATCTTTGAGCACCTCAACTTGTTTGTCCCACAGCCTGTAGGTATCGGGCCAACCATGGATCATGACGATGGTTTCTTCGCCGCTGCCTTCTATGATGACGTCAAGATCATCGACTTTTATTATGTTACTCATCCTCTTCCCTTTCTATTGAGTAAATGCCTGCATTATTTGCTTAAATCCGCTTGATAGGGATTGGCATTAAAAATTTTATTTAACGTAACCTAATGGTGTAGCACTGATGTTATTCACTCTTATGAGCCATTAGCCGATGAACTTTTATCTTTTACTAGGGGCTTGTTGGCACTGCTATTGACGCAGGCATCTAAGCTTTCAGCCAGTACATTTAAGGCGCTCACTTGTTGAGTGAGCGCGGTCCCTTGGGCTGCTACTGAGTCTGAAATATGGTGTGTATTAACCACGCTGGTGGCCACGTGACTGCTGGCACAATTTAATTCGTTTAAGGCAAGCACTTGCTGGGACATAATATCTGCAAGCTGGTTGATATCCCCAAGGACTGGAGTAATTTGCTCAAGGATGCCCGAAACTTCGGTGGCCGTGTGTTGTATCACCTTTTGACCTTGAAGTACTTGCTCCTTGCTATTGTCCAGAAGTGTGCGAATTTCAATGGCTGAGTGTCTACTCTTAGCTGACAGCTCTCGTACTTGATCTGCAACCACAGAAAAGCTTCGGCCCTTGTCACCTGCTCTGGCGGCTTCGATAGCAGCATTGAGTGCCAGCAAGTTAGTTTGATCGGCAACCGAGGAGATAAGATCCGCGACGGACATAATTGCTAGGTTGCTATCAAGAATATGGTCAATTGCCTGGGTTGATGCCAGTAAAGAGCTAGCACTTCGTTCAGCTTGAGTGCTAATGACTTGGCTGCGCTCTTTAAGGCCGCAAACAAATTGCTCTGACTGGGCGATGTCTTGAGTCATCTGCTGTAATTGTTGGTTCATTTGCTCTGTGGCACTGGCTTGGGCATCACAGTTAGTGTTTAGTGAGGTCACTTGGCTGTGAAGTGCATTGGCTTGCAAGGCAAGCGACCCGGCCACTTGGTTTAATTGGTTTGCATTATCACCGGCACTGCTTAGCACCCCCGAGAGTTGTTCTTCCCCAGCTAAAGATTTCGCTGCAGCTTGCTGCATTTGTTGCTGAGATTCTTGAGTGAGCTTATGGGCTTTTTGTCGCTGAATCGCGGTAAAACCTTGGGCGATGACAATCACAATAAGCGGCAACAATACACCAGCCCAGGTTTCCAATTTGGCTTGGTCTGCAGTCAGGATTAGATGAGGTAGTGGGATATCAGCTAATACGCGCATTAACATAGCACTGGTTGCAGCTATGACGACTAGGCTCCAGATGACGGCGTTGATTAATCGAGTTGTAAGAAAAATCGCTATGATGATCAATGGGATCCAAAAAGCTTGTGCCGATATAGGCCCACCACTTTGATAGACAAGATTGAGGGCGTGTAGCACTACGCCAGCAAGGCCCAGATTAATCGCCAGCCAAGGGCTGCGAAGCCACTTAATTAACAAACCTGCGCCAATTTGTGTGATGACCACACCAACAGAGGTGTATAACAACAGTTGGTTTTCGTATTGGTTCCACTTCATTATGCTGTAAAGGCCAGTACAGATGGAGAGTAAAGTGAAAAACAACAGCGTGTCGATATTGCGAAGCTCATCAGAGCCCCAGCTGTGGAATTTGGGTAAAAAGGCACTGCGCCAGAGGGTGAAGGGGGTCATGGCTTATCCTTTTCCGGTGGTAAAAAGTGAGCAAGTCGCCTTGCTCACTCACTTATAGGGCAGGTATGGTTATAGATCTAACATGGCCTCTTTTAGATCATCATCAGTAGGATCTTCACCCAGCCAGATAGCCAGTAAAGCTTTTCTAAAGTCTTCGCCTTTGGTGACAGAGAGTTGCTTGTCGTTTTTATAGCTAATTACCCCTTGGCCAACGATGCTGACTAAGGTGAATTTATCTCCGGTTTTAATCGGCTCAGCAAAAGTGGCAATAAAGGCACTAATACCACTATCTATGGCCGAAGTATCGCCATGGGTAGCGAGCTGGAAACCATCATTCATGGCATCGGTCATTTTTTCTGAGGTGATCATATCTGAGGTGATATTGAGCTGGATAACCACAGGCGTTTGGCCATTAATCACCATTTTGGCATTGTCTGTTTGGGTTAAGGTAAATAGCGAGCCTACATATAAATCCATGAAGAATTTACTGCGAACGCCGGCACCATTGAGTTGCAAATGTTGTTCTTGCACTGTGAGGGTGTCGGGCAAGGTAACATCGCCGATCTGAGTATCGGCAAAGGCTGAGCTGCTACATAAGAGGACTAGGGCTAACCCAAGAGATTTTTTTATCATGATGAACTCCAATTTATAGATAAAACAAGGTTTTGATAACAAACGTTTTAGACTGCTAACTGCATAGACAACATAAGATCTAGCTAACAATTATGTTGAAACTCGTCAAGGTGGGCAGCACTGATGCTGCCCACCTTGATGATTAAAATGCTTGGTTGTATTCAACCCAGTAAGAGTCATCAGTGTCGTCACTGTTGTCAGTTTTGTAGTTGAAACGAATGTTTTGGCGCTGGTTCATTTGATAGGCGACGGCGATTTCACCTTGGAAACTTGGCATTTGTAGGCCGCCATCGCTCACGTCATCATGCCAAGATTTACCTTGTAGTTCTTCGGTGTAACAAGTGCTTAACAGTACCCAGAAGTGCTCAGAAAGGGTGTAACGGGTGTAGATCATACCTGTCATCACTGTTGATGCTATGTCGATACCACTGCTAGACATGTTAGTGGCGGCAGCCTCTTCTGGTGGCAGCAGTTGCGACATATTGTCTTCAACTACCACGGCGCCGGCATACAGAATTGGCCATATGTATAGGTCTTCGGTGACGGGAATGGTCATCACAGGACCCGCTTGGATGACAGCATAGTTACCGTAGAAGGGATGGTCACCAAACACGGCATCGGCTGACCAGCCTATACCATTGTTAGTGTTAATTGTGCCGTAACGTAGACGGAAAGACCGTTCAATCTTAGTATCGTTAAAGGTTGGAACTGATCCATAGGTAGGGTGAGAGACCATGCCACTAAACTTAGGGGTGTCGTTATCTTCATCGAAGACGTTTTTCGCTTCGAAAATTATCCCGCTTTTTTGACCGCTGGTGGCGGTCTTTTTAGACAACATCAACTGACCTTTGATGTTAAAACCATCGTTACCATAGGATGCGCCAACTGAGGTAGACACGTCTGTGGGGTCAGACATGTCAATATCATTTTTTATCTCTTCGGCAATGGCGCTAGCAGAAATCATTGAAGAAAGGATTGCTATAGTAAGTAATTGTTTTTTCATGTTTTACTCCAGATTCTTATCATTATCATTAATGTGTTTTATTAACGTATGGTCAAGCAGTGGAACGGTGGCATCAGCAGGGTGAGTGACTGATGCCCTGAGTTAAGCTAAGTTAAGCTGGTGATTTTTCCATTTTTTACTAAAGAAAACATAAGCATAAGCACTATTGATTAAGAAGCTGGCAAGGCCTGCAGCTAACATAAGTTCATCATTACGGGGTAAAGGCACTACGTTGCTTTCGTACATAAACGGAAAGCAGAAGTAGTACATAAACGAGCCTGCCAACGTAAATGCGCGGGCTTGTAACCAAGTGCCTTTTTTCACAAACAGGGCCGGTAGGGTCGCCGCAAGCAACACCATGGCTTGGGCTGTGGCAGAACCGGGGAAATTAAGGTAGACAAAGACGATATTCCACACGTCATAGGCGATGATCCAGAAGGTGGTCATGGCAGGCCAGATCATGTCTTGTTGTTTGCTCTTGTCGGCGGCAATCATGGCCCAGCCAGTCAAGGTGATGATGGAGAGCACGCCACCAATGGCATTTAAGATATTGGCCATATTACCCATAGTGAAATCTTGGGTCACGGCTTCGGCAATGTTAACGGCTAGGAAGGCGGCTGCGCCGAACTTAGCCCATTTTATATTCCCAATCTTAGTGAATCGTATTAAGGTGAATAGTCCAGCAGCGAAGATAACTGAATAGAGTTTTACCCATTTAAACCAGTAGGTGATGCCGTAGCTTGACCAGAGTGGAATAAGGACGATGGGCAGCAGGAACCAGAGTACGTAGTTACTCCATTTATAGCGGCGACATATTTCATTGAGTAGCATCAAACCACACAATACAAACAGAACATGGATGACAGCACGAACCATGTGCCATTCGTGGATCTTAAACTTGTCACCATCGAGGCTAAATTGGATTTGGCTGTCGTCGATGAACGTTAAACGGGCACCATCAAAATCAGTGATTTCATTGCCTGGGGTGCTAGTAATGACTAGCTCGCCTAAATGTTCATGCCATTGTTGTTGCTCAACCTTGTTAAACCCGCCAGATTGTTTCATGACGTTAACGTGGTTATTTTCAGTGAACTCTAGGCGATAGAATAAACTGCCTTCACCGGGTTTTCCGTCTCTTGTGCCTTGCCAAACTGCCCCTTGAAGCTGCATTGCATCTTGGCTTTGGGTGTCTGCTATGGCTTGCTGAGCACTGCCGGTGCCAAGGAGCAATAGCAGAGACAAGGCCATGGATTTGACTGTGATAAATTTCATATGCTTCCCCTCTTAGCGTGAACTCTTGGCAGTGTTGGCGTTGGCTTAAGCGTTTTGGCTTAAGCCAACGCCTTGCAGTACTAGGCCGTTTGTTTAACGAGTTTTGGTTCAAGGTCGCTAATTAAGGGCGCAGGATTGTCACCGCAGGGAGGTTCGTTTGTTGGGCTGGTTTTCTGCTTGTAGAAGTACCAGATTGCAAACGGGATATGCAGAGCCAAGTTGACAGCGCCCCAAACCCATAACACATTGTCATTAGCCCAGCTGCTGGAATCCATCAGGGGAGTGAATATGTCGGAATTGGATCTTATCAAGATGTGAAAAGCTAAGGTGTAAACTCGCGCTATGATATATAGCTCTGGACGGCCTTTGATGATGGGGTAAAGCTCAGCCGCCATCAAAATACAGAAGGAGCTAGCGAAGAAGCCAGGGTTTTCACCGAAGACGAAAGCTAAGTTCCAAGTTGTGTAGAGGAAGTTCCACGCCGCCGTTGAATAGAGCAGAAGATCATTTGGCTTGTCTCTGCCTATAACCCAGAACTGACGCTTACCATTCTTATAGCGAGGGAATGGAATTGTGATACATAAGATGAAACCACAAATAGCGTTGAAGTAGTTTGCCGTTGCAAAGTCTTTTAGCGTCGCTTCAGCAATGTTAAGGAATAACACTGCATAGAGCACTTTAAGTACCCAATCACCACGGAAGAAAGACAGCACCCGGTTTGGGTTATCGTTATAGAGCCAGGCAATCCTAGCACCACCGACAACAATAGCCGTTGGTAATAAAACGCTAACTGATTTTGCCCAGCGAAACCAGCCGTCTAAGTGATCAACCCATAAAGGGGCGGTGAGTAGGGACAGCACCCAAAACACTGCCGTTAGTCTTGGTGTCCGGCGCATGCCTTCAACCAATAAGAGTAAGAAAACGATGTAACCACTCATAGATACAACATATTGCCACACGGGGATTTCCATAATGCCTCCAGATAGCCCATTGAAAGAGTTTAACAACTCTATAACTAATTAGAGCTTATACTCTAAATTAGAGCATATACTCTAGTTTGTTGGAGGTTATGACTGTGATCTAGCTCTCATTCGTTATATCTCTGTTTGTATTTTTAGGTTGATTTTGAAATTTTGTGATCTAGTGTTGGTTTTTTGGTGGTAAATGTACTTTAAACGTTACTTTATTAGGTTTAACTTAGGTTGAACTTAGGTTTTTTTAGTGTGTTTAAGAGATATCTTTGGAGGCGGTAGGAAGGGATCGGTATTATATTTAAGCGCCAATAGGTACAAAAGGAGCCCTTAGGCTCCTTTTTTGATCTACAGGATTAATCTCGAGGATTGACCATATTGTTTCTTGGTTTGCATAGACGATGCTCGCGGCACCTGCTGAGCGGTCACGTTGAGGAGCTCAACGACCAAAGTCTTTAGCGTTCTCACCACCAGAGTTTTTAGCGTTCTCACCACCAGCTTCACCAATGTTCTGCGCTCTGTCACATACGTGAACTTTACGTAGATGCTGTAGAGCGTCTTTAGCCTACTTTCTGGTAAATCAGCGGTTGTTACTTGATCCTATTACTGGATTTGACCAATATAACGGCTGTCTATGTTAACTTCGTTAGCGATAGCACTAACGATATTACCCACACCATGTTCACGACCCATATCGATAACATAAGGTTTTATCTTCACATCTGGGTTATTGTTAAGGCTGTCGGCGTTGCCAAAACCTGTCTATGAAGTTTATATAATCCATTTTTATATTGCCTATTAACTACAATGATATTGGCAAGTAACATGTTTGTGTCCTAGCAACAGGCTGACGCTTAACCAATATAACTTATTGAATCGTTCTGCCAGTGAAAAAGTTTATTAAGCAGTTGATTAAATTCATCTTATACTTGCTCTCTTTTTGAACTAAAACCATTAGCTCCTGTCATAAAAAAACACCTTGCCAGTGACCTGACAAGGTGTTTGATTTATGCAATAAACGTGTGTGTTAACACCAGTATTATTGGTTTACTCTTTGTATTTTAATGTGCCATTGGCTTTAATTTCGTCGTACCACAAGTTATGGTGCTGTGAAGCCCAGTTTTCGTCGCAATAGCCCGAGACCATACACTCCATACCGCCTTCACTGAGTACGGTCGCCATCCAAATATGCACTATGGTAAACGCGACAATAATCACAGCGCTGACGCCATGTATAAGCAGCGCAAGCATTGACCATATTCGTGGTAAATCAAGTGTAGGGAAGACTAACATTATCCCGGTCACACTGATGCAAAGACCGAAAATAGCTAAGCTCCAGAACCACATTTTTTCACCCGCATTGGCAAACCCACTGTCTGGGTGTTTACCTTTAAACGGGCCAAAGTTAATGTAGCCACCGACTACTAAAAACCATTTTAAATCATACAGTTTAACGGTTTGTAGTGGCATCCACTTGATAACACACGCCAGCCAAGACACCATAAAAATGGGGCTAGACCAATCGTGGCTAAACTTGCTAAAGGCGATTATTCCTGCCCAAATATCGTCGCCGACATACGGGGCTAAGAAATGGCGTCCAAGCATAATGACCAAACCAGTTAACATCATGATTAGGCACGATACGGCCATAATCCAATGCAACCAAAGATCCGCTTTGCTCCAACGAAAGACCATTTTGCCGGAAAAGCCTTTACTCAGTGTAGATGGACCATTAACAAAGTAAAAGACTAAAAAGGCTACAAAAACCCCGACAAAAGCTAGGCCTAGTAACGGTTTTAGATAAGTATTTCGTAATATTTTGCCTTCATTACCCGCGACATTTATTAGAATATCAGCATCTACACCTTTATATGTGCTGTAGCCTGATTCACCGGCTTTTATTGCACGCCAGAGATCGGCATCACTGGTCATCGACTTTGCTTGTTGCTGGCTTGATTGTTCATCGGCGGCATACACAGGCACTGTAGCCAACCCCAATCCCATACACAGAACCAACAGAGCAAATATCCTGCGCAATGATTTGTTTAACATTAACGTTAACATTGTCACTCCTTAAAATGGCTGCGAACAAGGTCGCAGCCCATGCTCTGATTAGATTATTTCGCCTGTTTTAGGATCGTAACCCCAAATTGCATTGGGATTACCACGTGCTGCCATGCGCTGACGATAAATGTCAGATACTATGCCAGCGTCGCCCGCAAGTAATGCCTTAGTCGCACATAACTCGGCACACATGGGTAATTTACCTTCTGCGATACGGTTTGAACCGTATTTTAGATGCTCAGCTTCTGAATGATCTTCTTCTGGGCCACCGGCACAGAAGGTACATTTATCCATTTTGCCGCGGCCACCATAAGTACTCTTTTGCGGGAACTGCGGCGCACCAAATGGGCAGGCATAGAAGCAATAACCACAACCGATACACGTATCTTTGTTGTGTAGCACGATGCCGTCTTCGGTACGGTAGAAACAATCTGCCGGACACACCGCCATACAAGGTGCATCGGTACAATGCATACATGCGACTGAGATAGACACTTCACCAGGAACACCGTCGTTCAGTGTCACCACGCGACGACGTTGAATACCCCACTCTAAAGCAGAGTCGTTTTCGTTTTTACAAGCTGTGACACAACCGTTACATTCGATACAGCGCTTGGTATCACATAAAAATTTCATTGTAGCCATATTGGCAATTCTCCTCGCTTAACTGCAATTACGCTTTTTCAATCTGACAAAGCGATGCCTTGGTTTCCTGCATTTGAGTTACAGGGTCATAACCATAAGTCAATGCCGTGTTAGCAGATTCACCAATAACGTAAGGCACTGTGCCTTCTGGGTAGTTAGCCGCTAAACTTTCGCCATGCATGACACCGGCAAAGTGATAAGGCATCCAAGTCACACCAGGCTTAACGCGTGGCGTTACCATGGCCTTAATCTTAATGCGTCCACCTTCAGCGCCTTCTAACCATATTGAGTCACCATCGCGTAGTCCGCGATCCGCTGCATCCGCTGGGTTAATTTCAACAAACATTTCTTGCTGTAATTCTGCCAACCAAGGGTTAGAACGCGACTCTTCACCACCGCCCTCATACTCAACTAAACGGCCAGAAGTCAGTATTAAAGGATATTTAATAGAACTATCATGCTGTTGAATTGATTTATATAAGGTCGGTAAACGGTGAACTTGCATATCATCGTAAGTGGGATATTTAGCGACTAAGTCACGACGCGGGGTATACAAGGGTTCACGGTGGATAGGCACTTGATCGGGGAAATTCCACACGATACAACGCGCTTTAGCGTTACCATAAGGGCTACAACCATGCTTCACCGCGACACGCTGAATACCGCCAGAAATATCGGTTTTCCAGTTTTTGCCTTCAGCATATTGTTTCTCTTCAGCCGTTAAATCATCCCACCAGCCAAGCTGTTTAAGCATGCCTGAAGTGAACTCAGGGTAACCGTCTTGGATTTCTGCACCTTTAGAGAAGCTATCTTCTGCTAATAGATTTTTTCCTTGGTATTCAACACCGTAACGGGCGCGGAAGTTACCACCACCCTTTGACACATGTTTACTTGTGTCATACAAAATTTGAGTACCTGGATGTTTCTGTTCTGGTGTTCCCCAACATGGCCAAGGTAAACCGTAGGTTTCACCTTTTACTTCGCCACCGGCAGCTTCTAGGGTCTTATTGCTGAATAAGCCCCAGTTTTGGGTGTGTTGCTTAATACGCTCAGGGCTTTGGCCCGTCATACCAATAGTCCACATACCACGGTTAATTTCGCGAGTAATGTCTTCTATCACCAACATGTCGCTTGAATCTTTAGCGATACGCTTGGTGTACTCTTTATCAAAGCCCAGCTTTTGCGATAAGCGGTACATGATTTCAAGGTCAGTTTTCGATTCAAATAATGGCTCGATCACTTTTTCACGCCATTGTTGGCTACGACCAGAGTTAGAGACTGAACCCTCTGTTTCAAATTGAGTCGTTGCAGGTAACAAGTACACGCCATCTTGACGACGGTGCATAACTGCTGCCATGGTTGGGAATGGATCAACCACTACCACAGTGTCCATCTTGTCTAGTGCATCACGTACATCAGCCTGACGAGTTTCAGTGTTAACCGATTGTCCCCAGAAGAAGCCCATACGCACACGGTCTTTCTGAGCTAAATGCTCAGGCGTTTCTAACACACCATCGTGCCAGCGAGAACATGGAATACCCGGGGTATTCATTGGTACACGGCCTAAATATTTGTTTTGATCAAAGCGTGATTTAACCCAATCTAAATCTAGGTTCCAGACATTGGTCCAATGTTCCCATGCGCCAGAGGTTAAACCGTAGTAACCCGGTAGATTATCGAATAATAAACCTAAGTCAGTCGCGCCTTGTACATTATCGTGACCACGGAAGATGTTAGTACCACCACCTGAGACACCCATGTTGCCAAGCGCAAGCTGTAAAATACAATAAGCACGTGTGTTAGCATTACCCACGTGATGCTGAGTACCACCCATACACCAAATAACGGTACCTGGACGGTTATCAGCCATTAGTTTAGCGGCTTGGTAAACTTCTTCTTCGCTACAACCTGTGACACTGGCCACTTCTTTAGGTGGGAACTTCTTGGCTTCTGCACGAATGGATTCCATTTCGAAAACACGTTCTTTAATAAAGGTTTTATCTTCCCAACCATTTTCAAAGATGTGCCATAACATCCCGTAGATAAACGGAATGTCAGTACCAGGACGTAGGCCACAATGTAGGTCTGCGTGTGCAGCAGTACGGGTAAAGCGAGGATCGACAACGATTAATTTAGCGTTGTTTTTCTCTTTTGCGATCATGATATGTTGCATTGCAACCGGATGCGCCTCTGCAGGGTTAGCACCGATAAAGAAGATTGCATTGGCATTTTGAATATCATTAAAAGAGTTAGTTTGCGCACCGTAACCCCAAGTGTTAGCAACACCGGCTACCGTGGTAGAGTGACAAATACGAGCACAATGGTCGATGTTGTTCGTGCCCCACATGGCGGCAAATTTGCGATACATGTAGCAGCCTTCGTTCGAAAACTTAGCGCTACCCATAAAGTAGATCGAATCAGGACCTGACTCTTTACGAATATCCGTCATCTTGTCGCCTACTTCGTTAAAAGCTTGCTCCCAAGATATTTTTTTCCACTTGCCGCCGACCAATTTCATTGGGTATTTAAGGCGTTTTTCACCGTGACCATGTTCGCGTAATGCCGCACCTTTAGCGCAATGTCCACCATTGTTAAATGGGTGATCGAATGCAGGCTCTTGACCAGTCCACACGCCATTTTGTACTTCGGCATATACACCACACCCTACGGCACACGCACTACATACAGTACGTTTGATTTCAGTGGGTGCATTGTGAGGCACATCTTTGGCTTCA
Organism: Shewanella sp. T24-MNA-CIBAN-0130; assembly: GCF_040310185.1. NCBI lineage: Bacteria > Pseudomonadati > Pseudomonadota > Gammaproteobacteria > Alteromonadales > Shewanellaceae > Shewanella > Shewanella sp. T24-MNA-CIBAN-0130. The sequence goes on from NZ_JBEOPP010000005.1 coordinate 110,945, forward strand.
GCACGACGGATCATGCCAGTGCCCATCATTGATGCTGCCGCAATACCGCCGGTGGCAACACTCATTTGCTTCATAAATTGACGACGATTAATACCAAGCTTGTTTGAAGCTTCATTGGTAGGAGCCGTGATTGATTTGCGAGTTAATTTCATCGCTTAAATTCTCCTAAACTAGCCGCGTAAGCTATCGTAATAATTGCGAATGTGAGTTGTTTCTTGATAGCCTTTAGTGCGAGAAGTGCTAGCACTTTTTTCTGTTGCATTAGCAATATTCATGCCAGTTGCTGCAATCGCGACACTTGCTGTACCACCAATAGTGATGGCTTTTAGTAAAGACCTGCGATTCAAATCAAGTTGTTGCTTACTCATTAAATCTCCCATCGAAACGACTATTTTCTGCAACATGTTGTAGAGGTTGCATTTTTGTTGTATAAAAATGAATAATCACTACATATATATGTAGTGCTTATTTTCGCGGTCATACTAAAAGAATGAGAATAGGCTTAATTGATCTATATTAAGAATGTGGAGGTTTATTCATAAAAAAGCTAAAAATGTTTGCCAGATCACACTGGTGACTGTTCACTAAAACAGCAGCGATATAAAATCAATAGTCAGCGTCTGGCGAACGACGTCTTGCCTAGATTAATGCACCAGGGAAAGAGGCTGTTGAGATCGCAGTTTGGGTAGGATAATAGCTCTAAGCAGGGTTAAATGTTATTGAATGGTGTTAGCCCATTCGCTTTAGCCGCAAGCGTCTTAAGCAAGCATTGCTTAAGACAATCAACATCTTTGGGTAGGCTATCAGGTACAATTTTCTTAGAATGATTATATCAAATATCAGCCTAAACAAGACCAATACCGTGATCTATATGCTGGCGTTAAGCATAGATGCTGTTAAGGATCTCTTGAGTAGCGCGGCCGGATTGCTGTGTAGCAGGCTGATTGATTAGCTATCGGTATTAGTCGGTAATTGGCCCTGCGATTAACCATCTTAATCAGCAAATACACAGCCGTATAGTACCAGCGAGAAGTGCGTTGCATTCTTGTTTAACACTAGCGGGTTAGCAATAGCGGGTTAACACTAGCGATAAATTAGCTTGGCAGTAGGACGAATTTGCCAAAATGCTGTTTTTTCAAAAACTCAGTTTGAGCTTCTACAATATTTTCCAAAGCATATGTTCTTGCGACCAAAGGTTTTATTTCATTGTTTTCAATGTACCTTATTAGGTTGGGGAACACGGGTTCATCCCATGCCGTTGTACCGATCAACCCAATATCTTTTAAATAGAGTTGGCGAAGGTCTAATGACACAATCGGTCCCGCTATAGCTCCTGAAGTCACCAGGCGGCCACCGCGTTTTAATAGTTGCAGAGCACGGCCGAACTTATCACCGGCCACATTATCAATAACGACATCTATTGATAATTCACCCAACTCCTTAACGAGACTTGCCTCACGATCAAAGACACTATCTGCGCCCATTTTTTTCAGCTGGGCATGGTTTTTTAATGATGCGACCGCAATGATGTGCGCGCCTCGACGTTTCGCTAACTGAACAGCCGCTGAACCTACGCCGCCAGAGGCTCCCATAATTAACACACGCTCACCTTGGATAACCTGTGCTCTATGAAGCATGTTTTCTGCGGTGCCGTAAGCACACGGTATGCTCGCCAATTCATCATCTTGCCATGTTGAATCAATAGGGAAAACTTCTGTAGCCCGTACTTTTACGTATTGGGCGAATGCACCATCAAAGTCAGATGCCATCCAGATATTGTCCAACGAATCAAATCCATTTACCCGGATACAAGGTCGAATTAACACTCTCTTGCCAACAAGATGTTGATCGTGGTTTTCTGCTGTTTTTAAGACCTCACCACAACAATCTGTTCCCTGAATCAGCGGAAATGGTGTTGCCGCATTCCAGCCTCCATCAGCTAACGCTAGTTGATCCACGTTGTCGGCCATATTATTGGTTGACTCACTCACCTTGGCAGAATACCAGCCTAAACGAGTATTAATTTCGGTGTTGTTCACACCCGCCGCGAGCACACGAACGAGAACTTCATTTGCTTGCAGTTCTGGAATGGGGACATCTTTATAGACCAGTTGCTCCATTCCGCCACTGCCCATGGTCACAACGGCTTTCATTGTTTTATTCATCATTAGCACATCTTTCCTATAGAATGGTATTCGTTGTATAGTGGTCACTATACTTGCATGTAGAGGCGAAAATTGTCAAAAAAAAATGATATAATGCACACCGCTGAAAAGTTATTTTATGAAGAGGGTTTTCATCGCACAGGTGTTGCAAGGATAGCTTCAAAAGCAGGGACAACGCAGAGAACGCTCTATAAGCACTTCCCGTCCAAGGAAGACTTAGTTCTATGCATTATGGGTGAACGTGAGTCTCGCTACTTTCAAGATTTTGCTAGATCAGCGCGCTTAAATACATCTCACTTCCATGCACTGATCCCGTTTTATTCATTGCTGAATTGGTTAGAGAAAGAGGCTAGTCATGGCTGCTTTTACATGCACGCTTTAGCAGAATATAAGGGTAAGCACTCACGTATCGAGAATTTCGTCTTGGAGCACAAGCAGCGAATGCGAGTCGACCTTACTCAACGCTTACAGCATGACGGTATTTCTGATGACGATTTGGTTTCAATATTGATAATACTACTCGAGGGCGTAACCGCTATATCTGCAATTGGCTCACCTCGTGAGAACTGCCTGCAGGTGATCAAACAGGCTGAATGGATAATTAAGCAGAGTGCTAAAATCAAACACAATCAATAGCCTTGAGTATGACTGCAATTATGTTCAATGAGTTAATGTCGATTTTATAGCAGTCATAACCGTGGCGGTAGCTTTTTGGGCGCGACGCTAACGAAGAATTGACCGTGATATACCACTTTTTAAAATATCTGCAGATAATTTTTTGCGATGGCGATATCCTATAAACACCATCTGCTGATGGCTATACACTATCCGAGACAAACTATCCGAGACCCGAGGCAAACTACCCGAGATAAATGATGAGAGATGAATTAAGAGCTAAAATTATCGACGTTTGTGATAAAAAAATTGCCAGTAAAGGCGATAATGTGGGGTTGTCATTTTATGCTTTTTTTGCCAATAAAAATGATAATCCTGAGCTACTGATGGAAGTGGCGACATGGTGGATCCAGACTCATCAATTAGATCATTTCGTTAAGGCTGATAAAATTAAACAAATGATTAATAATGGCTTGTAATGATCTGCAGCACTTATGCGCGTTAAGTTATTCACAATCGGTTATGAACAACCCATCATGAACAACCCGTCATCAACCAACTAGTCATCAACAAACGATCAACGAGCATGTTAAGCCATACCTTAATGGATAAGGTGGGTCATTTAGCTGATTCGATCACGACATAAGTTATTTTTGAACGATCAATCAAACTTGTATTAATGGTTTCAGTGGTTTTAATGTTATATTTCCAATCTTGAGTATCGTAAACGATAGTAAATGTTGTGCTCAATACCAATATAGAGAGCAGATACTTTTGAATAAAAGCCGGAGGAATGGGTGGCAGTAATGGGTCGACTATTAGTTATTATGTTCACGCTACTGTTTTTAAGTGGATGTGCTAGCACCTCCACACCGGGTGATCCACTAGAATCGGTTAATCGAAAAAGTTGGTATTTCAATTACCAGATAATGGATAAACATCTGCTAAAACCCGCCGCCGAAGGTTATGAATATGTTCCTCTTTCTATCCGAAATGGTGTGACGAACCTGCTATCGAATTTAAGTGAACCGCTCTACGCCGTGAACAATCTTCTACAAGGTAAAGTGACCGACAGTGGCAGCACAGTGTTACGATTTGTATTGAACACAACAATTGGTCTTGTCGGTATTTTTGACCCCGCCACTGGCATGGGATTACCTAAGAAAGAAGAGACCTTTGCGCAAACATTTGGTGCATGGGGGATCGGTAATGGGCCTTATATTATGTGGCCTGTTTATGGCGCCAGCACGGCACGCAATACCGTCGGTGATTTTGTTGATATTTTTGTCTATCCTTTATCTATTCTTTCATTTGAGCAAAGAGCCGGTAAATTTGTAGTGGAAGGTTTAGACAGTAGGATTGAATTTCAGCAATATGAACCCATATTAGACGGGTCGTTAGATCCCTATGGCTATGTTAAAGATGTCTATCTGCAACGGGATGCGCACTTGGTCAATGATGGCCAGACCGATGAGATTGAGACTGATGAGTTTGACTTAGAGTTTGACATGGAGCTTGATGACGAACTATTAGGTGACGAACCACTTGATAACGAATTAGTAGATGAACAACCTTTAGATATTAAAACGTTAGAGACCAAACCATTAAATAACCAAGCAGTAGACGATAAACCGATAGACGATAAACCAATAGATGACAAAAAAGTAGACGACAAAACTCATTTCGAGATAACGGACTAGCCAATGTCAAACATCAAAACGTTTTCCTCTTGTACGAGTGAATTAAAAAATATTCGCGGATTTGTGATAGATGCTTGCCGCGACTTTCCTTTTAGCGAAGGTAAAGTCAATGAAATCGTATTAGCCGTTGATGAGGCTTGCGCCAATGTTATTCGTCATGGTTACCACATGTCGAGCAAAGGCTGTTTAGAACTAGTGATTAGCAGTCATGATGATCATGCGCTATTTGTGATTAAAGATGTGTGTTCGCAGATTACTGACAAGCAATTAACACCGACAGAAAATGATTTATGTAAACCCGGTGGATTAGGCCTTTGCCTGATCCATTATGTGGCAGAGAAAGTACGACTTATCCCGCATAAAGGTAAAGGCAATTGGTTAGAACTGACGGTTAAATTTAAGTGATATAAAATGAATATTGAAATTGAAACACAGAACAATTACCAAGTGATTAAGCTTTATGGTGAAGTGGATCTGAACAATTCGCGCAGTATCAAACTCGACATTATAAAATTAATTAAGAGTAAAAATAACATCATTGTCGACTTTACCCATCTGCAATATATCGACAGCTCAGGTATGGCGTCACTGGTTGAGGCGTTCAATGAAGCCAGAGAAAACGACACTGAGTTTCATATAGCTGGTGCCAACGGTTCCCCTCTTCAAGTACTGCAATTAACCCGGTTAAACACAGTATTTAACTTAGTAGATTCAGTAGCAGCTGTGAGTAACAATGGTTAAACCAATCATTACCGTAGAACATTTGTTTGCCCAATATGGCGACACCCATGTACTCAAAGATGTCAATTTAGAGGTCAAACCCGGAGAAATTCTGGTGGTGATGGGCGGATCTGGCTCAGGAAAAAGCACCTTGTTCAACCATATGCTTGGGCTTAAAACCCCGACTTCAGGCACTATCATGATTGATGGTGTGAATATTTTTACGGCCAAAAATAAGCCATTACGCAACTTACGTCAAAAAATGGGCGTGGCGTTCCAAGGCGGCGCACTGCTCAGTTCATTGACGGTGGCCGATAATGTCAGGCTACCCTTAGAGCAAAATACCGCTTTAGATACTCAAACCATTGATATTATGGTGCGGATGAAGCTTGAATTAATGAATATGGCTGGCACTGGTCATCTTATGCCCTCTGAGCTGTCTGGCGGCATGCTCAAGCGAGCCGGATTAGCTCGGGCGGTGATTATGGACCCTAAGTTACTGTTTTTTGATGAACCTTCTGCAGGGCTTGATCCCACCACCGCGGTAGAATTGGATGAGCTTATTTTAACCCTAAGAGATGCGATGAACATGACCATAGTGGTGGTGACTCATGAGCTTGAAAGTGTGTTTAAAATTGCCGATCGCGTGGTGGTATTATTTGCCGGAGAAGTGGTGGCTAACGGCACCGTTGATGAGATTAAAAATTCGCCAGATGAACGCATTCAACACATGATCAACCGTCAACCTAATACTCACAGAGACGATGGTGAGGTTTACCTTAATCGATTGTTAGATAAGGAAAAAACTTGATGTCGACCTTATTTGATTCGGTTAGTAAATTGGGCGCGGCAACCCGAAAAAACATTGATAGTTTAGGCTTAGCGACGTTATTTTTACTGCGCATTGTTAGCAGCCTATTCACTGGGCGGGTGTCATTTAAGCAAGTGATTAAGCAAATATATTTTATTGGTAATCGATCGTTAATCGTCATTATTGTGGCAGCATTATTTACCGGTATGGTCGTGGCACTGCAGTTTTACGATACCTTAGTGCGATTCGGCTCGGTAGATTTATTAGGGTCGGCAGTAGCCTTGAGCCTGATTAAAGAATTGGGCCCGGTGATGACCGCGTTAATGGTGATTGCACGGGTAGGGTCTGCGACCTGTTCAGAAATTGGCATTATGCGTAATGAGCAACAATTTGATGCGCTTGATTGCATGGCGATTAACAGTTACCGCTATGTAATGTTGCCAAGACTGCTGGCTGCGTTGATTTGTGTCCCTATCCTGACGGCCGTGTTTGACTTGGTGGGTATTGGCGGTGGTTATATTGTCGGCATACACATTCAAGGAGAAAGTCCTGGTGCGTATATTCAAGGTGTGATGGATACGATTAGCTTTAAAGATGTGTTAGTCGGTCAAATAAAGTCGTTGGTATTTGGTTTATTCATTATGTGGATACCCTTGTATTACGGCTATTATTTACACCGGAATCAAAAGAATATGGGCGCAGAGGGGGTCAGCAATGGCACCACTCAGGCGGTGGTAATGAGTGCAATTATTATGTTGTTTAGTGACTATATCGTTAGCTCATTAGCGCTTTAACTAGAGGTAACAATGAAAAACAATTACGTCAATTTTCTCGTCGGCCTATTTGTGTTAATCGGGAGCGGGGCCTTGGTATTTATGTCTGTTACCATTGGCGGGGCATCCATTTCTAATAGTGGTCAATATACCTTAGTTGCTAAATTTGAAAATTCTTCAGGTTTGAAAGAAGGTGCCTTTGTTGAAATGTCTGGTGTACGTGTTGGATTAATTCAATCAATTAATTACGACCCCAAAGCGTATGAATCTGTCGTTAAGGTGTCATTAGATAATTCGATTACCGTGCCTGATGATTCCGTGGCCGCTATTCGTACATCCGGTATTATCGGCGACAGATTTCTTAAAATTGCCAGCGGTGGCTCAGATATCAATATGACCGATGGTGATGAGTTTATTGATACTGAATCATCAATCAGTATCGAAGAGTTAATTAGCAAGTATATGTTTAGTCAGGATAAATAATGAAATCGATAATTTTTTTAATCATGTTGTTAGTGATGCCGTCTTTAGCTTTAGCGGCTCAAGAACCAACGGATCGCGTTAAATTAGGTGTGGCTGATATTATAGGTATTGCATCTGATAGTGCATTGTCAGCGGAACAGAAAAAACAATCACTCAGTAATGTGATTGAAAAGCATGTTGATCTACAAGCCTCAGCCCAACGGGTGTTAGGTAAGTATTGGAGACAGGCAAACGATACCGAAAAACGCCAATTTATGCTGTTATTAAAAGGTGTGTTAGTCGATACCTATATTATATTGCTAGAGGAATATGATAACCAAACGGTTGATTACACCAGTGAAACCATTAAGAAAAAAGTCTATGCGACGGTTGATACTGAAATTCATACCAAAGAGAATATTATTCCGGTTTCGTATCGACTTTATCAACGTAATAATGAATGGAAAATTTACGATTTTGTCGCCGAGGGCTTGTCGATGATCCGTACATTTAGCAATGACTATCGAAGAACGTTGAAACAAAGTGGTGTCAGTGGGTTAAATGAAGCCCTTGCTGCTAAATTAGCCCAAAAGTAAGGTTTTCCTTTGAGCATAGATAAAGCGCTAGCCAACAATATCATTGATGAAACCTTATGGTTTAAAACAACTTTGGCAGCCACATTAAGTGAGTTTAATTATTACTTAATTAAGAAGAATGGCCAAATTAGCTGTAATTTTTCATCCCTGTGTGATGATCATTACAGCAGACTCTATACGCAGTTTACCGCCATGTCGTTGCAACATAGCCTTGCTGAAATAATGCCATTAAATGATGATGGCAAGACATGTTGGGGGCTGCCCTTTGGTAAAGAATCGAGCTTATTTGATTGTATCATTTTGCTCGATTTACCTGCCGGCGTTGAGTCGCATCATGTTAGCGCCTTGTATTTCAAGCTACTGTACCAGTTAAAAAGTTTTCAATTTTCAGAAGCCTCTTCACAGCTTAATGCTGCTCAAGTGTGGATCCGCGACGAAATAGATGAGATTTCGCGCTTGCAACAGCTAATGTTGCCAGACAAAGGTATCGAACTCAGTTCGGTCAAAATGGCTTATACCTATAAAGCGATGAAAGGCGCCGGAGGCGATTATCTAGATATTGTCGATTTGGGTAAAAGTCGCCCGGACGTCCGAGGCGATGTAGGAATGATTATTGCTGACGTATCGGGTCACGGCCCCGCCGCGGCAGTAGAAACCGCCATGATAGACGCCATACTGCGCACCTTTGAGCCAAAAGATTTAAACAGCAGTTCTTCTGAAGTCCTCAATTATATCAATCAACATTTTTTCACTAAAAAGCCTCGCGGCAGTTTTCTAACCGCGACAGTGTTACGTTATAATTTCAAAGAAAAAGAACTTATTTATGCTAATGCCGGTCATCCCCACGCGTATTTGAAAAAAGCCAATAGACTCGTCGCCCTAGATCAAGGCGGCATTCCCATTGGCGTGCTGCGTGAACAAAATTGGGATACCTATAGTGTCAGCGTAGATGTAGGTGATATTTTGTTTGTGTATACCGATGTGGTTATCGAAACGCAAAATGCTCAAAAAGAGTTATTCGGTTTCGATCGTTTAGAAAAAGCCATCAGTGCTGCGCCCGATCAACCCGAGGCGATGCTGGAATATCTTGAGCAGCAAATGAAACTGTTTTGCGGTTATTCAGAATTTCAGGATGATTTGACCATGTGTGCTATCCAGTTTATTTAAGTTCAACTCGGGTTAGGGGACGGGATGCTGGATAATAAATACGATTTGGGATATGAGATAAAGTCGAGGAGAATAAACTGATAGCACTCAGTCTATTTTCAAGCTCGATATGTCAAACAATCAAACAATCAAACAATCAAACAATCAAACAATCAAACAATCAAACAATCAAAAGTATTGGCCGTTAATTCTGTCGACATGATACTCATCGCAGTAACAACATGGTTAACCAAACTGCGCTAAAGGTAACGTCCAATCCAGAGTTCTTTAGCCCAGCTTCAGTGCCACGGTATTCACAGCACTTCACTCAAGATTTGAATCAGGTTGGGATGACGTATTTTTTATGTAAACTACCGATCTAGCCCCACTCTTAAAGATTACTAAAAAGCCCTGACTGAATAGTCAGGGCTTTCTTATACTCTGTTATATTTGTTGGGCTCTTAAGCGGTTAACGCTTCAGCTGGGCCGAAGAATTCATAATGAATTTGACTTTCTGGTACACCTAAGCTGGTGGCGATGGCCAATGCTGCTTTCATAAAACCAGTAGGGCCAAGCAGATAGAATTCTACATCGCGGTCTGCGGGTAGCTGCTCTGCAATCATTGAGGCATCAATAAACCCAGTCGCATGAGGTTGGCAATGAGGTTCTGGTTGACTGTAAACATACAGCGGCTTGATATGTTCATGGACAGAGGCCAGTTGGTCAACATGTTGTTTAAAGGCGTGCACATCACTATTAAGGGCCGCATGAATAAAGCGAATATCACGGCCTGAACCGGCTTCAGTATTGAGCATACTGATCGCAGGAGTAATGCCCACACCGCCAGTCAATAAAATTAACGGTTTGGTGTTTTTACGTAAGGTGAAATCGCCACTGGGTGCACGTAATTTTACTTTATCGCCTAACTGAATCTTGTCATGTAAGTGATTTGATACCACACCATTGGGTTCACGTTTGACACTAATTCTTAAGTGATCTTTACCGGCCGCGTCAGACAAGCTGTAGTTACGACGCATCGGTATTCCGCCGATATCATCAAATACCAGCGTCAGGAATTGTCCCGCTTCAAAGCTTGGAATGCCGTTGTCATCTTGTGGTTGAAAGTAAAATGAGCTGATTACTGAGCTTTCATCCACGCGTTTGACTAAAATAAACTCTCGCTCGCCACGCCAACCACCTGGCTGTTGCTCTTTAGCTGTATAAATTGACTCTTCTGCGGCAATCAAAATGTTGGCTAATTGGCCATAAGCTTTGGCCCAAGCGTCCATCACTTCATCTGTCGCAGCATCACCGAGTACGGCTTTAATGGCTTGTAATAAACAACTGCCAACAGCGTCATATTGTTCAGGTAAAATGCCTAATGCAACATGCTTTTGAACGATTTTACTGACCGCTTCGCTTAGGTTTCCCAATTCATCAATATTGGCGCCATAAGCAATAACCGCATTTGCCAGTGCTTTAGGCTGAGTGCCTTTGCCTTGGTTCGTTTTATTGAAAAATGGCAATACTTCTGGATACTGGGCAAACAGTAATGGGTAAAAATGGCTAGTGATGTCATTAGCGTAAATTTGCAGAGCCGGAACGGTGGCTTTAATGATTTGAACAGTTGCAGTGTCTAACATTAATGATTTCCTTTAGGGAGTAAAATAGCGATAAGCTTCAATCAATTACCTTGTCTATCCAGACACTGCACAGAACACGCCAATATTTATCCACCTGATTTATAAGGTGTAATTTTGTTAAGGGTTAATTTGACCTAGATCAATATGTGTGTCAAATTAACCTAAATTGGGTTAATTTGACTTATTATGAATATTGCTCCCTTTATAGACATTGTAGAAGACTTAAATCGTGATCTTGTAAAATCTGAACGTTACTTGCGCCTGATTTTGGCGATTCAACGCGCGATACCATGTGATGTGGTGGCCTTGTTGAAGCTTAAACACGATCATTTGGTGCCTGTTGCGGTCGTAGGCCTTAAACAAGAGGCACTCGCGCGGCAATTTGCCATTAGTCATCATCCACGCTTACAGCAAATTTTAGCTAATCCACACATTACTCGCTTTGATGCTGAGTCGACACTGCCCGATCCCTACGACGGTTTAGTCGATGATGACAGTGAACAATTGCATGTCCATGACTGCATGGGCAGCACTATTTACATCGATGGTAAACCTTGGGGCGTGCTGACCTTAGATGCGATGCAAGCGGGTAGCTTTGATACGCTTAACCCAACAGAAACCCGTGCTTATATTGCCGCAGTGGCCGCTGCGATTAATACCAGTGAACATATTGAAGCGTTAGAAGTTAAAGTTGAGCGCAACCATCAAGTGGCGCAATACATGCTAGCGACCGCGGGACCGTCGAGTATTATTGGTAACAGTGTCGCGGTCCGGGATTTATTGTCAGAGATAAATACTGTTGCCAGCAGTGATCTATCGGTATTAATTACTGGTGAAACCGGTGTGGGTAAAGAGCTGGTTGCCAAAAGCATTCATCAGCAATCACGTCGAAGTGAGCAACCGCTAGTGCAAATTAACTGTGCTGCATTGCCTGAAAACATCGTCGAAAGTGAACTCTTTGGCCATGTAAAAGGCGCATATTCTGGGGCAGTAAGTGATCGTCGTGGCCGTTTTGAACTGGCAGATGGTGGTACGTTATTTTTAGATGAAGTGGGTGAGTTGCCACTAGCGGTACAAGCTAAATTACTGCGTACTTTACAAAATGGTGAGATCCAGCGCGTCGGCAGTGACGATACCATTGTTGTTGATGTCAGGATTGTGGCGGCAACCAATCGTAATTTACAGTTAGAAGTTAAAGAAGGCCGCTTTAGGGCTGACTTATACCATCGCTTGAGTGTGTATCCTTTGCCTGTACCGCCATTGCGTGATCGCGGTAAAGACGTTATTTTACTGGCGGGCTATTTTCTAGAGAAAAATCAACATCAGCTTGGGGTGACTAAACTCAGGCTGCAACAAACCGCGATTGATCAGTTAACCCAATACCATTGGCCCGGCAATGTGCGCGAGTTAGAACACGTACTAAGCCGTGCGGCGCTTCGTGCCACTAGCGAGCAAGGTCGTCATGCCAGCATTATTAGTATCAGTCGTGTTCATCTCGGTTCCGAGTTTTCCCCGAGTCATTCTGCCGCATCAGCGATAGCCGAGGTTGATAACATCAGCGACAATCATTCAACTATCGAGTTATCACAGGTGTTAACCCTAGGATTACGTGATTCAACCGATGAGTACCAGCGGCAAGTGATCCAGACAGTATTAGCGGCCGAACGAGGTAATTTAGCCGCCGTTGCTAGGTGTTTAAAGCTGGATAGAAGTAATTTAATTCGTACCATGCAGCGCTTAGGGCTTGATCCTAACGCTGCGTATTAATCGTAAAAGAGCTACAAAATCGGCCAGATTATTTGGCAAAATTATTTTTTATGTTTTGTCAGAAATTTATGTCGATAATTTCAGGTCAATATAAGTTGGATTAAGTTAGCTCAACTAGAGTCTTCTAAAGGATAGGTGTGATGCAAAAAGATAATTTAGGCAAGGTCGCATTAGTGGTTGCATTGGTCGCAGTGGGGATAGCGGCTTTAATGGTGTTTGGATCGTCAATGGGATTGTGGGAACCCATCGTCGGCTTTATGGCCAGCCGTAATTACAATAACCTGTTGGGTTATGTGATAGTGGTTTTTTCGGTGCTGGCATTAGTCACCAGCTTTAGTGCTAAAAGTAGTGCTAAGCAAGACAGTCGCGCTAAGGGCAAAGGCATATTAACCTCGACAATAGCGTTATTACTGGGTTTAGCTATATTGTCGCCGCGCATTATGGCGTTGGTTATCGAACCGGTGAAATATCCACCCATTCACGATATTACTACCAATACTCAATCACCACCGCAGTTTGAGTTTTTAACTGACAGCCGTATTGGAGCAAGAAATAGTTTGGTTTATGGTGGAGAAGAGATTGCCGCGCAGCAACTAAAAGCTTTCCCCACTATTGGGCCTATAGCATCAGACTTATCGGTTGAAGCGGCTTATCAAAAGGCATTAACTGTCGCTAAAACCATGGGCTGGACCATTGTCGCTCAAGACCCAAAAGCACTGCGCTTTGAAAGTACGGCAACAACGCCTTTTTTCAATTTTGCAGATGATGTAGTCATCGTTGTGTCTGCACTAGAGCAGGGCAGTCGTATTGATTTACGCAGCGTGTCACGGATTGGTATTGGCGATGCGGGTGTCAACGCGAAACGCATTCAAGAATTTAGTCAGCGATTCTCAAGATGATTTAAACGGTAGATTGTTACTCGGGAAGGGAGCATGAAAATGCTCCTTTTTTGTAGGTTTGATTAATGGGGTTTAACATAAAGATAAAATGAAATGAAATAGAGTCCGCATTCTGACATTGTATTGTGCATAGAATATACTTTAATGCTAAGGCATTTATGGACAAAAGTGCATTAGATCTCATACTCAAAATCCTATAATTCACACTACGATAAGTATGGTAAAACTCTAAAGCTTAAGCCTGCTGGATGGTATTTACTGAAAAAGGGATGGATCGACGTTCACTCTCGAAACAAAGAAGCTAACCAGAAATGTAACTTAGGATTTGCATTGCAGTAAGTCCTCGACGCAAGCATTCTGCTTCGCTTATTGCCTAAAATCGTGGTCAAATTGAGTTAACCATAGATATCATGGTTAACATTTAATTTGGATTAATGGGCATTAGAACGCCATATCTTTTAATGTCTAAATGGTTGGTTTTTATTTTTTATTGGCAGAGATTTTGTTCCAGTAATTTATTTTTTTCGCCTGCTTTCCAGCCTGTTTCAGTTAAGAATAAAGCAAAGAGAGCAAATAGAATTGGAGCGAAACATGTCAACGACAAGGCGGTCTTGAGACCATAGAGAGAGCCCAGCCAGCCTGTCAGAGCGCCGCCAACAGCACCTCCTAAACCACTCAATGAAAAGATAAACCCAGTCCCCATTGATACCGCGCGAGGAGACATGCCTGTCTTATAAAGTGTCGTTAACGCTAGAGGAACAAAGTTGTATGCGGCATACCCAGTGACAAAAGAGACTAAGGACAGTACTGTAATATTGTCGGACAACATCAAGCCATAGTACGAGAAAGGCAATACTACGCCGGAAGCAACAATAAGTGGCTTGTCATAGCCCCATGTTTGCGCAATTACAGGTGAAACTAAGCAAGCAATAGCAGAGCCAATAGGTATAAAACCAAGGATCATGCCCGCTTCCGCGGTTGATAATCCAATATTTTCAACCGCGTAGGTGGCCCAGAATGTGTATATTGCAATCCACGTTAACGACGTTGCAGGCCAGGCCAAAGCCAGAAGCCAGGTATTTTTATAAGCCAATGCCTCTTTCAGAGGCTGGAGTATAGGCACTTTTTCATAATGGGTTGATTGCCAAGGTTGATTGCACTCTTTCGCCACAAACATCCAAACGAACGCCAGCAAAAAAGCAAAGACCCCCATAGCTACCATGACTTCACGCCAGCCTGCCATCATAGCCAAAAACATCGGAAATGCGGCAGTTCCCAGAAGCTGTCCTGCAGGACCGGTAAACATTTCTATGCCGTTCACTGCACCCATTTTTTCTGTTGGGATCCACTGGATCTTAAACACCACCAACACAGAAACAATTCCTGCCGTTACCCCCATCACAAGCAGTCGACCAACAAACAGCATAAATGTGTTTGTTGCAAAACCTTGCAGAAACATACCAATGCCGAGAAGAACAAAAATGCTAAGCAAAACTATCTTCGGTTTTCCTTTACTGATCAGGCAAGTAATTGGAATGGTTAAAAGTCCCTTACCAATCCAGGCTATTGCACTCAGATACCCCGCGGTCTGCAGATCAAAGCCAATATCAGATCTCATATCAGGTAAGATCACACCAAAGGCAAAGTTTGTTAAATTAGCGACCATAAAGGCTAACCATGCTATCCATAAGATAGACCAGCCTCGGACAGGTATTTTACCCCCTCTGTTCATTGCCTCTGTTTCCCTTAGTCAATATTCAAATTAAACAGTCTGTAATGGTCAAGTTATTTTGGCCAATATGCTATAAATCAATCAGTCACTGATTCGGTGTTTATCATTAGATATAATGATGTCACTAGCAATAGCGCGTCACTCACTTTGGTCGGATAAGCGGCACCTGTTACCAAGTGCCGCTCTCCTAAGAACCGTACGTGCAACTTTCACTGCATACGGCTCAAGCCTCCACTAAGGCGTACTATGTTACCCGGTAACCACAGGGGTTACCTTTGCAATACTCACTCGAAGCTTTGATACTTTCTGCTCCATGACTTTCCAATCTTTGGATTATCGTTGAGCAAAGCAAGGAGAGGCACTAACTTCAATCGAAGTCATCATTTGCGTTTCTCCATTAACAAAGTTCTTTTAATTTTCTTGCAACGGGAGACCAGCTGGAAGTGGGCCCACTTTCGTGCCAGACATAAGTCTGTATCTGCATCATTACAATGCAGCATTAGCTTTCTCCAGCCTCCTTTACCTGCATCACTATCGGCTCTCTTTGCAGAGAGCTTTCCCATTAGGAGCGATACAGGCTTACCGTGTTCCGTATGAAGCGTAATGTCAGTTTAGATGCCCACTATAATGCGGAGAGCGTGTTGATCACGAAAGAATACACGCAAACTTCTTTCCTACTCTCGTTGCCTTTTGGCCACAGCGTGTAAACCACTTCCGCTGCTTGTGAAATTACGCATATTATATGGATTCACTTTCATTCATCTTACTGACTCCCTAGCACTCACCCAATTTGTGGTTATCAGGAGGAACGTCCTCTCACGATTATTTTCCCGTCTATTTAAAATAGACTTCGTTACATTGTCAGGCTCGCTTCTTTATTCAGAGCCATAGGGTCATCTGGTGATACAGATGGTCCTCTCTTTGGGTCGGAGGACAGCGATCAATACGACTTCACGTCGCACTTCGTGGATTCACATATGTTCATCATACTGACTCCCTAGCACTCACCCGATTGTGGTTATCAGGAAGAACGTCCTCTCACGATTCTGTTCCCGTCCAATGGACTTCGTTACATTGTCTGGCTCGCTACTTTATTCAGAGCCATAGGGTCATCTGGTGATACAGATGGTTCACTCTTATCGTGGTGAACAACGCTTCATACGACTTCACGTCGCACGGGCATGAACGTGTTAGTTGTTGTTTTGCTCATTTTAGTCAATTCGATATCATCAGTATTCCATCGGTTAAAAATATCCCAAATAGAATCCTTGAGGCATTCAAGTTCGGTGAGCTTTATGTTTAATCTACTTACAGGATTGATTACTCATACATTTCCCTCTACATAACAAACATACACATTCCTCACCATGAAATAATAGACCTATACCGCGCTTCGGTTAATGAGCGGGATGAGTAATGATTTGCGGGGAACTGACATCAATCGTTAAATACGCATCTTAAATCAATCAACTCACTGAGAGTACGCTGGAGATAAGTGCATTTATGTGAAAATTTGTGTATAGAAATTCGCCTATAAAAAAAGCCACAGCAATGAACTGTGGCTTACTGATACTAGCGAGTCAGTTAATTCTAAATCGATTAGTTCTTCTTAGAATATTTCGCTGCTTCTTCACCCGCTAAACGACCAAAGGTGACGATGTCTGAAATGGCGTTACCACCTAAGCGGTTTGCACCATGAACACCACCGGTTACTTCACCAGCGCCATATAGGCCAGGAATAACTTGCTTCTTAGCATCCATGACTTCTGCTTTAGTATCGATCATCACACCACCCATGGTGTGGTGAACACCAGGTGTTACTTCGATCGCGTAGTAGTTACCTTCGTTTAGTGCACGAGGTAGGTTTGGACGCTCAAAATCAGTGTCTTTACCGCTAGCGACTAAGCTGTTGTAACGCGCAACGGTTTCAGTCAACGCTTTACCGTCAATGCCTTCCATCTTGCCTAACTTAACTAAAGTATCCGCAGAAGGTGCAACACCTAAACCAATATACTTATCAATTTTAGACAGTGATTTACGCACAGAATCTTCGAAGATTAAAAACGCTGATTTGCCGGTTTGCCCCAAGATAGCCGCAGACGCTTTATCACGAGTGGTGATTTCGTTTACGAAACGCTTACCTTCACGGTTAACCAAAATAGCACCATTACCACGAACCGCTTCAGTGACCATTACGCCACCTTTAACAGATAGGGTTGGGTGAGCTTGGATATACTGCATGTCTTTCAATGCTGCGCCTGCATTTTCGGCAACATCAAGACCATCACCTACCGCACCAGGTTGGTTAGTAGAGATAAAGCCTTTTAGCTTAGGATCAAGCTTAGCGACACGTTCGTTATTTTTAGCGAAACCACCGGTTGCTAATACTACAGCATCCGCTTTCACCCAGTAGTAGCCTTTGTACATACCCTTAACTAGGATACCTTTGACATTACCACTGTCATCTTTAAGGATTTCGATACCACGAGTGTTCATGCGTATGTCGATATTGCGTTTCATGGCATTATCATAAAGCACTTGAACAATATGAGCACCAACACCAGCACCACCGGTTGGACGGTGTGCACGGTTAGCAGATGCGCCGCCCATACGACCGACATCATTTAAATCGGCGCCCATTGCGGTCATCCAATTAACAGAGTCTTTAGAGTGCGAGGTTAAGATTTCAACCAATGCAGGATCGTTTAGGTTACGGCCACCTTTCATGGTGTCTTTGTACATTGATTTAGGGCTATCAGTAATGTCTTTCGCTTTTTGTTGATCAGTCCAAGCAGCGTTCATGCCACCCGCGGCCAATTTAGCGTTACCACCGATAACAGGCTCTTTCTCAATAATAATGACTTTAGCGTCATTATCATATGCAGAGATTGCCGCAGAGAAGCCTGCGCCGCCAGAACCGACAACAATGACGTCAACGGTATCTTGAGGTGCGCTAGCAAGGGCTGCTTGACGTTCTGATTTATCTTTGGCTAATTCTGCAATAGTCGGTTCGTCACGTTGCCATTTTTTAGCATATGGCATGTTGAAATCGAAGCTGTGGCACGAGTCGCAGTACACCATAGATTTTTCGTGAGCGCTGTGACATGTGGTACATGATACATCGCCAGGAAAATGCGAGTCATGAGCATTGTAATGTTCATGCTTAGTGGTTTCAGCCACTTCTGCTAGTGTTCCATGACAAGAAACACATTGGGCATTTTCATAAGTTAAGCTGTCGTTTGATAGTTCACCATCTGGTGTATGGCAGCTGTCACATTCTTGGTTTTGAGCGTGGAATTCGGCTAAGTCATCAGCCGCAACTGCATTGCCCATTAGACCTGCTGTGCCCATTAATGTGGCTAGACAGACTGCAAGTTTCATCTTTTTCATTTTTGCTCCCCCCTCTACATTTAATGACGCTTAGTCGATTAACTATAGAAGTACTCTCATTATTTTATTAAGGTTGAAGTGGTGTTCACTTTCAAAAGTATCGGCAAAACTCATCTCGATTTTATCGGCGATTACTTTTACTCGATTTAATCTTCACCTATGACACTAAGGCCAGCAATAAGATAATCAACAGGGGGGTCAGAAATGTTTCCTCAATCACAAGCAAAAAAATTAACTATGCAAAGATGCATAGTTATAAAGGGGTATATGCGATTTTGCATAGCCTATGTAGAGATAGATCACAGTCTCTAAATATCATCGAAAAAGCTACTTAACGATCTGCTAATTCGCGTAATGCTGCACAGTTTAAGCTGCGGGTGGTGTGTATCATCGCAACATGAGATTTTTATTGCTATTACTTATCATCCTCTCCTTACCTGTGCTCGCTCAAGAAAGCATTGTCTTTGGGGTACACTCAAAAACGGCGCCATTAGAATGGCGTAAAAATGGTGTCGATCAAGGCTTTAATGTCGAGTTGATGAATCGAATCGGTCAGCTCACTAATAAGCGCATCATCGTTCGGCGTAAAAGTTTTCAGCAATTAGTAAAAGATGTTCATAATCCTAACAGTGATATCGATGTGATTGCTGTGGTTAGCCCAGTCAATTTGGACCGCAAGTTAAGCCAATCCGATCCTATCTATGCCACCCATGCTAGAGCCTATACCTTGCAGGGCAAGGCGTTAATAAACAATTGGGCTGATCTCGTTGGTAAGCGTGTTGCCATCAAAATAGGGGCTTTTGTCGATGTATACCTGTCAGGCTATCCGCAAAATTTCGAACGCGTGGATGTCGATCTCTATGAGACAGGCTTTCAACAACTGATTAGCAACCAAGTCGACGTGGTTATTGCTGAAAGCTTTGTTGCGCGGCGTTTACTCCCTTTGTATCCATCGGTTCGCAGTTCAAGTGATGCACTGATCTACGGTGACTTTAATTTTGTTGGTAATGTTAAGAAAACATTATTAATGTACAAAATCAACGAGGCGCTTAGGCAACTAAAACTATCAGGTGAATACGACAAACTAGTCAATAAATGGTTTGGTATTGGGCGAGAGAAAGTGGATTTAACCTCTAATGAACAGCGAATGCTTTCAGTCGCGATGTTGGTCGCGCTTGTCTGTGCAGTAGGCATGGTATACACCGGGTTTATTAGTGCCAGTTTGCGCCGCCACACTAAGGCGCTCGATGCCGAATTAATTCAACGCCGGCGCATTGAAGCTGAGATATTTGAACTGTCGAAACAGTTTCAGTCTGTTCTCGATGGGATCCCCAATGGCGTGACCATAGTAAACCAGGACCTCCAGCATTTATGGAGTAACGATAACAATATTCACCTGTTAGATTCAGATGAGTTTTACTATGTCGACAACGATGTTTTTAAGCTTAAAGGCGCAGTATTAGACGTGTTATCGACCCAAAAGTCGTTTACTGCCGATATGCGGTATCAGCAGCAGTGTTGGCAATTACAAATTCATCCTATTGCCGCAGATCAGGTGGTGATCCTGCTTGAAGAATCAACCGAGCAGCATCACCTGCGACAAGCCAATGAAGAAGCCAGCCGCCTAGCCTCACTAGGAGAACTGTCTGCCGGTATTGCTCACGAAATCAATAATCCAACGGGTCTTATCGTACATGCAGTAGCACTATTTACTGCGGCCATGCAAGACTTAACGCCTGCCGCTAAGCACTATCAAAAACAAAATCCTTTCTGGCTTATTGCAGGGCTAAACCCAGACATTGCTATAGAAGAATTACAGTATAGTTGTGGCTCTATTGAAGAGGGCGCCAAACGTATCAGCCGTATCGTTAATGATCTTAAACGTTATGCCATGCCTCATATTGCCAATGAATATACCCAAGTTTGCCTAAATGATGTGGTGCAAGTTGCCCTACGTCTCACCGCGAATCAAACTAAATTCCATCAGATCACTCCCACGCTGTGTGAACCAAGCCCCAAAATTGAGGGTGATGCTCAGCAGTTACATCAAGTATTAATTAACCTCATTCAAAATGCTTGTCATGCCTGTTCTGAGCAATCGGGATCAATAGTGATAGAGACCCATGTTGAAGGTGATAAGGCTATTTTGAGTATCACCGACAATGGCTGCGGGATGGATAGCGCCACATTAACGCGTATAACAGAGCCCTTTTTCACCACCAGGCGAAACGAAGGGGGCAGTGGGCTAGGATTATCGGTCTGCAGCAAAATTATAAAAGAGCATCAAGGCGAAATGCAGATGCTGTCGAGTGTAGGTAAAGGCACCCGAATTCGCCTAACCTTTGCATTGGAATCACAGGATTAGAAAATGAAACTAGCCAGAAATATTCTTTTAGTCGACGATGAAGCCGCTTGGTTAAGAACGTTAGCGGTCACCCTTAATCGTCTGGTTCCTGAAGCTGATATTGACAGCTGCGTTGATAGTCGCCAAGTGAAGAATAGATTACAAGTTGGCGACTATGCGCTAGTGTTACTCGATCTCACCATGCCATTTCACTCTGGCGAAGAGTTATTAGCGATGATCCGTAGTGATTTCCCCAACACTCGAGTCATTATTGTGACGGGTGTTAACGAAGTCGACACCGCAGTACGTTGCATTAAAAAAGGCGCCTATGACTACTTTATTAAAACCGACAATGTCGATGACCTCGGGCATACAGTGCGCCGAGCACTGGAAGTCGTCGGGCTGGAAAGAAACTACCTCTATATCAAAGAGAAATTTTTAAGTCGTACTTTAGACACCCCGCAAGCGTTCAATAATATTTTAACTTGCGAGCCACAGCTACTGGATCAGTTCCGCTATCTCGAAGCCGTCTCATGCAGTCCTGAGCCCTTATTAATTTATGGCGCTAGCGGCACAGGTAAAAGCGAATTTGCCAAATCTTGCCATACACTTTATAGCCCTAACGAACCGTTCATCAGTCTCAACCTCGCGGGCATTAGTAGCGAGTTCTTCGAGCAGAAAATGTGTGGTCAACTGTATCATCACAGTAATGGTGAATTAGACGCGGTTGTAGGCTTACTGCATCAAGTCGGTAGCGGGGTGATCTATCTTAACGAGATAGGAGCCCTGCCGCTAAACGCACAAGTTAGACTATTAGAGTTTTTAGAGACCAAACAATATTACCCCTTAGGAAGCGACACAGCCTACCCAGTAAAATGTAAGTTTGTGGTCTCAACTCAAGATGATTTACGTAAACTTCACCAAGCGGGTGAGTTTAGGAGCGATCTACTCTACCGTTTACGCGCCCATAAAATTAAATTACCGCCATTAGCGGCCCGGCAACTCGATATCGCTATGTTGATCAATCATTTCATCGCCCTAGCGGCAGCAGAAATGAATTTACCCGCACCGATCCAACCCGCAGACTTAGCGCCTAGCTTAGCCGGTTATGACTTTCCCGGTAATCTACATGAGCTAAAAGGGATGGTATTCGATGCGGTAAGTAGAAGTGATGGTATCGCGCTTAACACTTCTGCTTTTATGGAAGCGATTAATGAACACAAATTATTGACTGAAGGCCCTCAAGATCTCATCATCTTCCCTAAGGTGTTGCCAACACTCGCGCAGATGAATCAAGCCTTAATGGATGAAGCGATGAGCCGCACAGCCAACAATCAAACTGCCGCTGCGCAGGTGCTTGGGATCAGTCAAAGTGCATTGAGTCGACGACTCAAAGGACATTAGCGCTGAATGTGCAGCAGTTTAGTTAACATGTATAAATAGTGGTGATTGAGTGCAGGTCTTGTAATATGTTAACGATACATATTTCAACATTAGTCTTAGTGCTACACAAAAGCTTGTTAATGCCATTGTGCGGCCTTAAAAGCTGGCTAAACAATAGCCAATGTAATACACCAATTAATGCTTTTTACGAGGTTTTGATTGATATTGGATGATCATCATTTAACTGCAGTAAGTCCCAAAGATTGCCATAGAGATCTTCAAATACTGCCACCGTGCCATAATCTTGTTCTTGTGGCGGCCTAACGAACTTTATCCCGTCAGCTACCATGCGGTGATAGTCTCGCCAAAAATCATCGGTGTTCAAAAAAAGAAAAACACGTCCGCCAGTTTGGTTACCGATAACATCATTCTGCTCCGGCTTCGATGCCCGTGCTAACAGTAACGACACTCCGCTTGAACCTGGAGGGGAAACAACTACCCAACGTTTGTCCTGTTCTGCTTGATAGGTATCTTCGATTAACTCAAATTTCAATTTATTGACATAAAAATCGATAGCTTCATCATAATCTCTCACGACTAAAGCAATGTGAACTATTGATTGTTTCATTGTTATTCCATTGAATTTATTATCGTATTTCTAATAGATGTTCTCGTGTAAAGTTTAACTAGACATTATTGATTATTGATTATTGATTATTGATTTCAATCATGTTTTTCATTTTGAACTTTAGCATGTTATTAGACTTACATCCTTGCGCGTCTTCTCTTCCTAAAGGGCATGGCGAAAGTTCACTAAATAATGCTGTATTAATACTAAATAGTCCTTTTTCTTTTTTTAACATACCTTGCTTCTTTAAGCTTCCTAACATTAAGTCCAACTTTATGATGCTAATATGTAATATATCTGCAATCTCTTCTCGGGTTAGTTTTATATCAATGGTAAGCCACATTGATGAAAATTCTGTTTTAAAAGCAACGAGAATATCAAACAGAAACTTAATGAGTTTATCTTCTGGTGAAGAGGTTAATAAGAAAATAGCCAGTGCAGTTTGTCTTTCAGTAAAATAGTTTGCATCAAACATAAAACGAGTAAAAAGCTCAATATCTTCTTTTATTAGGTTTTTTATCAACGATTTTTCAACAATCGTTATCTGACTGTCTCTTGCGACCTTAATGCTTTTACAGCAAGTACAATTATTCTCTAATAGTAAATGATAATCAGTCAATCTATGTGGGATAATGACATTTACAAATTTAGGTTTGGTATAGTTGTTTGTTCGTTTTATATAAAATATCAAGCCTGTATTTAAATAGATAAAATTGTTAAGTAGGATGCTTTTTGGGATTAAATCACCTTTGCTTAAGGTTATTAGTTCACCCTTTTCTTTAATGAAACGCATTATGTCGGGTTTAACTATATCAGGAAAGAATATAGTAGATTTACCTTTCATTTCAGGGCTTAAGGACATAACGCGAGCCATATAAATACACCTTAATGTTTAATTATCATTACATAAATTACCAATCACATATGTACCAGTATAAACCCAAACCGCATAGAACAAGTTTAAATTCTATACATATTGATATTGTGTGGTGCTAGTCACATGTTTTTCTAAGTTGTGATTAGCACAGCTAATAATTAACAAATACCATTAGTTTTATTTTTTGTTAAGTTAATCACATGTTATTTACCATTATCTATACCTGTATAAAGGTTTTTGGGTGGATGATTTGGTTAAATTAGCTCAAGGAATTTGAAGGTGCTAACAAAATATTAAGTAGAGCCCCCGACTGGTTAACATTGTTTGGCTTCGATAGTGATGCAATAAAATAAGTTTATGATTTTATTTTATATAATAAATATAAAAACTTATTTTAAAGAAGTAATTATTTTACAGGTAATAAAATGAAAGTAAAAATTTCAGATTTTGGGAGGTATTTAAAAATGAGATCTATCTATCAACTAGCCATACTCATAGGTTGCGGATTATTCGTAATGCAAAGTTCTCATGCGTTACCTTGGGACGATTTAACCACAGAACAATTAGAAATACAGCTACAACAAAAGTTTGATGAGGGGAAATATTCTTCTAAAGGGGCAGATTCCTGCCTTATGTGTCATAAAAAAAATGAACAGGTGATGGACTTATTTAAGGGCACCCATGGAAAAGTTATTTCCGAGGATTCCCCAATGGCAGGTTTGCAATGCGAAGCATGTCATGGCCCTCAAGGCCAGCATAACCGAGGTGGTAAGGAGCCCATGATTGCTTTTGGTCCTCAAAGTAAGCTGCCGGCAAGTTCTCAAAACAGCGTATGTGAAGGTTGCCATAACGATGCACAGCAGATGAGTTGGCATAATAGTACTCATAATCTTGAAGAAGTTGCCTGTGTAGATTGCCATAAGATCCATGCGGCAAAAGATCCTGTTATGGATAAACTGACTATCAATGACACCTGTGTCAGCTGTCATACCAGCCAAAAAGGCGATATGAATAAGCGCTCTTCACATCCCTTGAAGTGGAACAGCATGACATGTGTTGATTGCCATTCACCTCATGGCTCAATGAGTGAGAATGCGTTAGTTAAACCCACAGTAAATGATACTTGTTATAGCTGTCATGCTGAAAAACGCGGTCCTTTCTTATGGGAACATGCGCCAGTAACTGAAAATTGCGTTACCTGTCATAACCCTCACGGCAGTGTTAATGAATCCTTAGTCAAGCATCGTGCACCGCAATTATGTCAGCAATGTCATGCTAATGATGGACATGCTAGTCGAGTCGTCGCTGAGTCAGGTATTGATGCTTTTGGTGGCGGTAAAAGTTGCCTGAATTGCCATAGTCAAATTCATGGTTCAAATCATCCCTCAGGCAGCTTGCTGCAACGCTAATGGAGAGCAAGATTATGTCATTCAAAATCAATCTTATTACTGTATCGATATTAGTGGCGATATCTGGGCCCAGTTTCGCAGCTAATTTTGGGGTGAACAATGCCAACACCAATAATGTAAATAGTAGCAACTATGAATGTAACCGTTGTGTTGAAAATTCAGCTTATAGCGGCAAGCTAGATGTTGCTCTTGGCTATAACGACATTGATGATATACATGCAGGTAACGCACTCGGTACTTCAGAGGATGGCGCTATTGGTTCAGTGAGCAGTGATATTCTGTTTCAAAATAAATCTGGATATCAAGCTCAATTAATCGCACATCAGTTGGGTTTCGATAATAGCTTTGCCAGTTTACAAATCGGCGATTCAGGTTTATATGAGTTGGTCTTAGATTACGCTTCAATAAAAACCATTAAAGCAGGCGATGTGAATAGTCAGCTTTGGCATAACGACGGCATGCTAACCCCAAGTGCTGATGTCAATACGTTTAACTTAGCACTAGAAAGAGAGAAGCTGGGGGTAGGGGTTGTCTATAAAAATGACGAATACAATAGTTTTGTCAGTTACAACCAAGAAGATAAAACCGGCCACCGTTCAAGCAGTATCGTGACGCCTAGCCCTATCAATATCGGCTTACCCGTTAACGCGACTACTTCGCAATGGGATGCGGGGATAGGTCTTAATGGCGATAACTGGACCACTGATCTGAGTTATTCTGGAAGCATTTACAATAATAAAATAAGTGACTTAAGCCTACCTTATTTAAATGATGTCTATGCTGCAGCTCCAGATAGTCAAGCTCATCAAATATCACTTTCTGGCAATTATCGCATTGATCAGACCGTGATGAGTGGACGTGTTGCGACTGGACGAATGATCCAAGATGAAAATTTAATTCAAATGAGTGGTAATCCACTGCAAAGCTGGGACGGTCAAGTCGATACTATCGATGGCCGGTTTGCGGTGACATCCATGCTAAGTAATCGACTTCGCTTGGGTGGGCAAATCGATTATAACAAGCGTGATAATAAGAGTTCGACTGCAGAATTTGCCCAATACAACTTCAATAGTTTAACCGGTGCGTTTAGACAAAATACGCCTTTAGATTATGAACGTAACAATTATGGTGTGAATGCGAGTTACAGAATCGCCAGCGGTTATCGTTTACAGGCAGGTTATGACAGTAAAGAAATTACTCGTAATTATAGTGAACGTGAACAAACTCAAGATGACACATTATGGGTGAAATTAAACATACGTAAGTTTGAAATGTTCAATATCAATTTAAAATCTGAGTATGCTAATAGAGATGGTTCAAAATTTGAATCAGATATTTTAACCGCATCCGAAGAAAATGCATTACTCAGAAAATATTATTTAGCTGACCGAACTCGTAATGCTTATGAATTAAAATTATCCCATACACCTAATGATTGGATGAGTGTTAATGTGACATCTCGATATGCCAAAGATGAATATAAACATACCGAAGTTGGATTATTAGATTCAGAAGATTATGGCTATGACGCCAATATAAGTATTCAGATTAGTAAAAATGTTGATACTTATGGTTTTATCGGTCAGCAATGGATTAATTCGTCTCAAGCAGGCAGTCAAGTCAGTAATTCATATTGGTATACAGATGTAGAAGATGAATTTATTAACGTTGGTGCTGGATTTAATTATAGAGGGTTAATGCAAGATAAATTAACAATAGGTATGGATTATCTATTTGCTAATTCAACGAGTAATACCAATGTGAATGTAGATAATAGTCTCCCATATGGTGATTATTACAGTTATAACCACAGTGCCAGTGTATATGCTGATTATGCATTAAATCCACAAATGGCACTTAAACTAAGTTATCGATACGAGCGTTATTACGACACCGATGCTGCATCTGTTGAGATCGCCAGTATACCCGGACTAATAACACTTCAAGATATAAACCATGACTATAACGCACACCAAGTGATGTTGTCATTTAGCTACAAATTGCATTAAACGTATCGTAAATACTACGCGAGGATATAGAAATGGAACGTAGAAATTTCTTAAAAATGAGTGCAGCAATAGGCGCTGCAGCAACTATCACTGGGTGTGAAGATAGTGCGAAAGAAATCAATGTAATACCGCCTGGAGTACCAGAAAGTTCGCTTGAACAACTTAACTGGTCTGCATGCTTGGTAAACTGTGGTTCAAATTGCCCTATTAAAGTATTCAGTAAAGACGGGGTTATCACTCGAATAGAAACTGACCATGAAACAACCGATGAATATGGTGTAAACCATCAGGCTCGAGCATGTCCACGTGGTCGTTCACTTCGTCAAAGAACCTATGCAACTGACCGACTACGTTCACCAATGAAACGTGTGGGTAAACGAGGCGAGGCAAAATTTGTCCCTATCAGTTGGGAACAAGCTTATTCAGAAATAGGCTCAAAATTACAAGCCATTAAAGATAACTACGGCCCTGAATCCATTTATATGCATTACGGTACAGGCGCTTATTATGGTTTCTCATCGAATACAGCCACCTGGGGTCGATTACTGAATTTAAATGGCGGTTTTCTAGACCATCATTGGGATTATTCATGGGCCGGTGTGTATCCAGCGTGTATGGCGACTTATGGCGATCAATGGGATAGCATTGGCGGCAGCTCATTAAGCGAAATCGTTAACTCTGATTTATTTGTTGGCTTTGGTTTTAATCCAAACGAAACACGCATGAGTGGTAGCGGTGAAGGCTATGATTTTGTTAAGTCTCTAGAAAATAATAAAAAGAATATTAAAGTCTGGATGGTAGAACCAAGATACACAGATTCAATGCGTGGCAATGAAGATGAGTGGCTTGCGATCCGCCCTGGTACTGATGCCGCGTTAATTGAAGCGGTTATTTATCAAATGATTAATAGTGGCTGGGTTGACCAAAACGCGAAACCATTTTTAGATAAATATGCTGTGGGTTATGACAAAGCATCGCTAGTCAATACTAAGGCGTCTGTTACGCTAAACGCCGATCCGTTCATTGCTTCACATGCTGAATTTATCGACCCAGACCAAAATTACCATGATTACATTATGGGCCAAGGCATATTTGAGCAAGATGGCGCTAAAACGCCAGATTGGGCTGCAGTGGTATGCGGAGTCCCAGCGTATAAAATTGAACAGTTAGCTACCGCTATGATGGCCGCTGAAGCCCCCTATATTTCTGCAGGTGCAGGTATTAGTCGACATGCCAATGGCGACCAAGCCACTAGAGCCGTTTACACCTTAGCCATTATGACCGGAAAAATAGGTCGTGCTGGTGTCAATAGTGGTGCAATGCCTTCAAGCTATAGCTTTGGTGTTGCAGGTATGCAAGCAGGTAGCAATCCAGTAGATGTTACCATCCCTGTTTTCACATGGTCTGATGCCGTTGTGCGCGGTGAAGACTTTAGCGGAACGTCAGATGGCGTTCGCTTTAAATCTAGTGGTAGCCAAGAGCGGGTTGATAACAATCCAGCTAAACTGGGTACCAATATTAAGGCTATTATCAACTGTGCGGGTAACGCTTTACTGAATCAACACTCAGACAGTAATGGCACCGCTCAAATCTTACAAGATGACAGTAAGTGTGAACTGATTATTGTCAGTGATTGCTGGATGACATCGTCAGCTAAATTTGCCGATTACTTACTGCCAGATAGCACTTGGCTAGAATCAGTAGATTATGCAAACGATTCATATGCATCTGGTCAAATGGCCTATGCAACCTTTATGAGTACCTCACTGAAGCCGTTAGGCGAATCGCAATCTATGTATGAAATCTGTGCTGGTATTGCTAACGCTATGGGTAATGGTGCTGCATACACTGAAGGGCTTACCGGTGAACAATGGTGTGAAAAGCTTTATCAAGAAACTAAGTCGATGAATGCCGATGTCGATATGCCTGATACATACCAAGAAGCCCAGAAAGTGGGGGTTTTCCGTAAATATATGTCTTCACCAGTTATCGCATTCCAATCCTATATTCAAGATCCAATTGCGAATCCAAGACCAACAATATCAGGAAAATTTGAGATTTTCTCATTATCACTGGCACGTAAAGCGGCAACCTGGTCTCTGCCTACTGGAGATGAAATTACCCCATTACCGCAATATGTTGTGACTTGGGATGGCTATCAAGATCAACAAGCTATCGATGCAGGATACCCATTGCAATTATGTGGCTACCACACTAAAGGCAGAACGCACTCAAGCTATCATAACGTGCCGTGGCTTCGTGAAGCGGTAGAAGATGCGGTATGGATGAACCCCAAAGATGCCTCTGCTCGAGGATTATCTGATGGTGATATGGTTCATGTTTATAACGGTAGAGGAACAATTGAAATGCCGATAAAACTCACGCCCAGAGTCACTCCTGGAGTATGTGCTTTAGGGCAAGGTGCTTGGTATAAACCAGATGCGAGTGGGAAAGTCGGTCCATCTGGCCATGTTGTGGATATTGGAGGCTGTATTAACACTCTGACAAAATATCATCCGTCCCCAGTATCAAAGGGAAATCCACAGCACACCAATCGTGTTCAGGTAGTCAAGGCTTGAGGGGTAAATTAAAATGACACAAGAAACTCAATTAGGATTCTATTTCGATAGCAGTAAATGTACTGGCTGTAAAACTTGCCACATAGCCTGTAAAGATCGAATGGTTGGTATAACGCGTAATAAAGATGATGTCAGCACTCAAGGTGTATCCGCATTACCCGGCATGCTATGGCGAAGAGTCTATGAATATGGCGGTGGTACGTGGGAGCAAAATAGCGATGAGAGTTATGAGCAAAATATATTTGCCTATTATGCCTCTATCGGTTGTAACCATTGTAATGAACCTGTGTGTGTAAAAGCATGTCCCACAGGAGCCATGCATAAAAGAAAAGAAGATGGTTTGGTACTGGTTCAAGAGTCGTTATGTATTGGCTGCGAAAGCTGTTCAAGAGCTTGCCCGTACGATGCGCCTCAGATTGATATTGAACGCAAAGTCATGACCAAATGTGACGGTTGTTCTGATAGGCTAGCAGAAGGTAAAAAACCGATTTGTGTTGAGTCATGCCCTTTACGAGCGCTGGACTTTGATACGATGGAAAACCTTCGCGCTAAATATGGCAACGGCGATGGCCACTTTGCTCCATTACCATCAGAATCGATTACATCGCCGAACTTAATTGTTAAGGGTTCTAGGAAAGCACAACCCGTTGGTTCGAGCATGGGTCGGATCTTAAACGTTCGAGAAGTATAAATTAGTAAATACAGGGTGTAATAATGTTATTGCACCCTTCTTTCCTAGTTAAATTTATAACCAAATGTGAATGATATGAACATTGAAAAGCTTCAAGATTTACAGGCAATTGCCAATGTATTGCATTCTGTACTGACCGTTTATCCCGAGTCGGACTTAATCAATACCTTTAAACAGCAAGATATTGTTGAAAACTGGCCTAAGTTGTTAGTCACAGATCCCGACAATAAAGGATTAACGCACCTAAAAGCTTATATTGATCAATGGACCGATAATGAAGAAGAGCTACTTAAGCTGAAACTCGAATATGGAGTACTATTCTATGGCCCTGGTACGCCTTTAGCCGCGCCTTGGGGCTCAGCCTATACAAGTTCTTCACAGTTGCTTAATGACCACAGTACCATTACTTTAAAACGGTTTTATGCCGCTAACAATATCAATATCGACATGAAAATGAATGAACCTGTCGATCATATTGGGTTAATATTTGCGGTACTGTCATTCTTATTGAACAAAGCGATTGAAGCACCACAAAATCCAAATATTCAACAAGCGATAGATGAATTACTAGAGCAACATTTGCTGCCTTGGGCTTACCGATGTCTGGAGCTCGCCTATACCCATGCTGAAACAGACTATTATAGAGGATTCTCCATTTTAGCGAGAGATTATCTGTTGTATCTTGAACAAACATTTGAACTTACACCCAAAAAAATTGCAATTTATCGGTAGGTTAATATCAATGGCATTTCTTCAATCATTAGTACAACAATGGCACAAAGCTGATTTAGGTTATAGCTTGTTGTTAAACTTTCGGCGTTCAGAAGAAATAATGCAATTATTTAATGGTGCTACTGATATCAAGACGGTAACTAACTTAATCGCCGCGTTAGTGTACTGTGAGGGTGAACCAATATGGTTAACAAAAGAGAATCAAGATACTGAAAGTCCTCTAAAAGATGAATTAGTTTTTAAATGCCTAGTCATAAACTGCCAAATTTTATTTATAAAAGTATCTCAAAGGAATAATTTAAACCAAGCGGAAAGGCTAATTCTTACTTTATCTAATGTATGGGTTAATAAAAAACGTGATGATCAAAGTAGTGGGGATTTTATTAATCTTATTAAAAGAATATATGCTCAGGTTTATTCAATAGATCTAGAAAGTAGAGTTAACATTAAAAACATGAAATAAGTACTTAATTATATATATATCATCTGCAATCTGTAACAGAATTAACGCCAAAAAGATAGATCCTCAAAAGTCAAAAGATAACATTAACGTTAAAAATCTGAGTAAGTTTGACTGCTATGGCAACGTTAAACATTGGAGTAAAAGTCGGCAGTTAATTTTTCAGTAACACTTAAATTATGTAATAATATCATATTGTTAAGTCTATGGCTTGCAAGTCGATAACGAGTTTATTACTCAAGCTCAATTAGGTAAAAACCATTCTCGATTAACATAAAAATATGTAGTTATATTATTTAATAAAACTAATATTCAGTTATACACTGAGGTAGTAATAATATTGCTGTTTCATATAATATTTTTTATTCAAAGGCTGACTGAATAATTAGATTTAATGTTAACAAAAAGTAATAATAATGCCTATCTAATCCGCATGCAAAGTATTAGGTCACACTAATTCATCTAGTTGCGATGTTTATCTAACAACTCACTTACCTCGTTGAGATGCTTATCTAACAACTAGAAAAAAGCTACCATTTACTGCGGTTAAGTGATCTCGATCTAAACTCTATAATACCCAAAGAAGTAATATCTTATTCGATAATTAATGAGACGACTCTCATTCATGTTTTGAAGCGTAATTTTTGATGTGTAACTCAAACTTATCTACACATTCCACCGCTCAAAAAACGGTATAACAATTTAGGCGATAACTGCCTTGAAAATACCGTTAATAAAATAATACAAATAAATCAAAGGCAAATAGATGATGAAATGTAATAAGAATGTACTCGTGATTGCAATGGCAATGGCAATGGCCGGTATCAGTGGCAGTGCCTTAGCAAGCGACACCCTTGCGGACGCATTTTCAGATGGTCAGTTTAAAGGACAAGTAAAGTCTTACTACTTCGATGAAAGCTATGACTCTAACGAAGCTGCCGACAACAACATATGGGCCAACGGTGGTTTCGTAAACTATAACACTGCTGAATTCTACGGCTTCAGTTTTGGCACCACACTACAAACTTCTCATGTGACCAGCATTGATGATCCTGCTGATAAGATGAAGACGTCTATGAATGCCCAAGGCGCCGTAATGTCGGAGTCTTATATTGGTTACAAATACAACAACACAAGCTTCAAAGGCGGTCGCCAATACATGGCACTACCTTTGATCAAAAGTTCGGGTTCGCGTTTGATTAAAGAATCTTTTGAAGCCTACTCGATTACCAATACCGATTTGCCAAATACACTCGTATCTTTAGCAAACGTAACAAAATACCAAACCCGTACGGATAAAGCTACTAAGTATACGAACGCAGCAACCTTTTTCAATGATGATGTACAGCGCGGAGATGTGGGCGGTTTCTACGATATTGGAACCGACGGTGCCGTGTCTTTATACATCAAAAATAATTCTGTTGAGAATTTAAATCTTCAAGCTCACTATGTTGATTTTATCGATGAAGTGGCGGATCTCTACGTTGATGCGACCTACACCTTTGGTGGCGAATTTCACCCATTTGTAGCTGCACAGTACTATGGCTCTAACTACGATGATGCCGCGACTGAAGATAGCTCGTTAATGGGTTATAAAGTCGGCGCATCGTTTAGCGGTTATAATGTGCACGCATCTTACACTACAGTTGATCAAGACGGTTCGGTTAATCGCGGTATTGGTGAGGCCGCCACAGCGTCATTTACCAGTTCTACGTTAACATCAGGCAACTACAATGCAGACGCTGATACTTGGCAAGTTGGTGTTGCTAAATCGTTTGCTGATTTGAAATTGAAACTGGTTCATACAGAAACAGATAACCCAATATCTAAAAATCAACTCACACAAACATACTTAGATGTTGGTTATACACTTTCTGGCGCATTCAAAGGCTGCTCGACTTCGATCCGTTACACCGTTTATGACTACGGCACTGACGCAGATGCAAAAGACAAGGGTGAGCTAAGAGCTAAGTTCTTTTACTCATTCTAAGCAATATAGACTTTAATATGTGAAAAAGAGGCCTCCTGGCCTCTTTTTTGATTGTTTCACAATAACCGCAACGCTAATTTTTTGCAGCCATTGGGTGACGAGGCTGCAGCGAAATAAATAAAGTCAGCAGCAACATAGCACAAGAAACCTACAGCCAAGCCGCTCGCAGGGCTAAGCGCCTCATACGGCCAAACTCGTAATTCCAATTTTGATAGTCATGCTTGCCGCAACATCTTTTACAGCCTTGCGACTTATATTGGCAGCAAAGATAACAAACATAAGTCATTAAATTACCCATTTGGCACTACTTTTCAAGGTTAGCAGTTGTTTTCAACGTTGCTTTCAGCTTTCTCCATTCCACATCCCCCATCCTCATCTTAACCTGTCGATCTTTATACTGGCGCTGATTGTAGCGAGGGAGTTGAGGGGCAGTACTGCCGAAAATATCAATTACACCGACTGAGAACGTCAACCGGAGGCAGGTATAACCGTTGCTAGTGACCTTAAACACTTAAGATGTGCAGGTACAATCGTTGGCAGGATTAACCATGACGGATTTAACCGAAACCTTGTTATGGCTAAATCGCCAAGAAAGTAAGCGTTTATCGCTTACCTAGGTGACGTTAGGTTGATGAATAAAACCGTTGCTGCAAGACCTCGGCTATTTTACTTTTGCTAAACCAGTAGAAGTGATTGTTAATACCGATGACTTAGAATATACATACCCAAAACCTTATGCCGGATCATTATCAGCAATTTAATTCGCAATGCATTACAGCATACCGCAGAAGGCCGAGTGATTATTGAGCAATCAGGCCACAGGGTCAATATCGAGAATCACTGTGACTCTTCCGCATATGATGCAGATGATTTGGGCTTTGGCCTAGGTCTTGAACTCACTCAAAAGTTGATTGCTCAGTATGGATGGTATTATCACCATACAGATATGGGCAGTGGCAGAAAAGTGTCAGTGGTGTTTGGTGACCGTGATATTGGATTAGTATCTGCTTGATGATCGTCATCATGCCTAATACTGGTTAGCTTGGTGTGTGCTTATCGCGCAGCAATGAGCATTTAGCCCATAACGATAAAACGATTGAACTCTTTCATCTTAGTACAGCCATTAAGTAAGGGCTATGCTTTAGCTTTTACGTTTATTCGCTTGTTATCGCTCGTCACCGCTTGCTCGCATGATTTTATAACATCTAGCAGCCGCAAAGCGTCCTAGCCTCTAGGCTTTTAGCTCGTATAGCCTATAGGCCTTTCGCTTCGCTTTTAGCATGACATCACCCAGAAACAGGTTGTTTTCATCTTGGCCATCGGGAGTTCCCGTAGGATTTTTGCAACGAACATTTTGAAGTGACTTGGGTACGGCAGCGTTATTTAGCCCTGTTTAGGCTGGTTATCATTAATGCATTCAGCTTGTTGCTGCTTCCGTTTCTATGCCTGTTCATGGATCTTTTTTACAACAATTTATTATAATAAGATTATCATTTAATTATTTTAATATGATAATCGCATTATAACTGCAAGGCTGTTGAATTGTATGTATATGAGCATATAATTACCGGTATCTCTTTGCACGCCGAAGACAGTTTGGTTTTACGAGGTTACTTGACGATGAAATATAGAAAGCATTTATTTTCTTTGCGAATTGGTCATGCACTTAGAGAGTCCTTAAAAGATGTTCCTTACAAGGCTACTGCATTTTATAAAGATTTATTAGCAGGTTTGACCGTAGGTATTATTGCCATTCCGTTGTCGATGGCGTTGGCTATTGCCATTGGTGTTGCGCCCCAATACGGTTTATATACTGCCATTATTGCCGGTTTTATTACCCCATTTACGGGGGGGTCGCGTTATAGCGTATCGGGTCCTACCGCTGCGTTTGTGGTAATTTTATATCCTATAGTCCAACAATATGGCTTATCAGGTTTACTGCTTGCCAGTCTCTTATCTGGGCTTATTTTGATCGTTATGGCGCTGTTTCGGCTAGGACGATATATTCAATATATCCCAGAGTCCGTCACGTTAGGCTTTACCGGCGGTATTGCCGTGGTGATTGCTGTGCTGCAAGTTAAAGGGTTTTTCGGCTTAAGCATTACCGAGATGCCCGAAAGTTTTGTGGGTAAAGTTGTTGCGTTAGCACAAGCATTACCTGCATTTTCAGTACCGACATTGCTGGTGGGATTAAGCGCGTTAGGGGTGTTTATTCTATGGCCTAAGCTCAAAATCGCTGTTCCTGCCCATCTTCCTGCTGTGGTTATCGCCAGTCTGGTGGCGGCGGTATTTAACCAGCAAGGCTTTAATGTGGCCACCATAGGTTCTACTTTTAGTTTTACCTTGCCTGATGGCACCTTGGGGGCTGGCATTCCATCAATGTTGCCCGACTTTCAATGGCCTTGGCTACGCACGCAAGCAGATGAATCGTCTTTGGTGTTGAGTTGGGCAGTAGCCAAAGACCTATTGTCAGCGGCATTTGCGATTGCCATGTTAGGTGCGATTGAATCGTTACTGTGCGCCGTGGTGCTCGACGGCATGTCAGGTAAAAAGCACAGTGCCAACAGTGAATTACTTGGCCAAGGCATTGGTAACATTATCACGCCATTTTTTGGCGGTATTACCGCAACAGCCGCCATTGCACGCTCTGCCGCTAACTATAAAGCCGGCGCAGTAAGCCCGATTGCGGCCATGTGTCATGCGGTTGTGGTGTTGGTGTCTTTATTATCGTTAAGTACTATTTTGGCTTATATCCCGATGGCAGGCATGTCGGCATTGCTGATCATGGTGGCATGGAACATGAGCGAAGCCCACAAGATTGTCCACTTGGTGAAAAAAGCCCCCGCCAGCGAAGTGTTGGTGTTGATGGTGTGTTTGTCTCTGACCATTTTCTTCGACATGGTGATCGCCATCAGTGCGGGGATTATTTTGGCGTCGTTATTGTTTATGAAGCAAGTGGCCGACATGACCAAGGTGAAAGACATCAGTGGACAGAAAAAGCACATACATGTTGAGTTACCCCCACGTTGGAAAGTATTTAAGATTAATGGCCCGTTATTTTTTGCGGCCGCCGACACTGTGTTTGGTGAGTTAGGGCATTTAAGCACGAGCCAAGATGGGGTGATTTTATACCTAGATGGGGTATCGATACTCGATTCCGGCGGAGTGGCAGCGCTGTACAAATTCCTCGGTAAATGTCGACATAATAACACTCGGGTATTGTTGGCCGATTTCCAATTTCAGCCACTTAAAACCTTAGCTAAAGCGGGCTTTGCACCAGATGGCGTTCATTGCGAGACCTATTCAACCTTGGCTGATGCGCTAGATGATGTGGTTCGTGAGATTGCGGTTAGTAAAATATAAGAAACGCCATACTGACGGATTAATACCAGAAGTATTGGTTGGTCAGTATGGCGCTTGCTATTTTGTCATTAGCTGACGGTGATCTGTGTTTATTTGCTAGCCGGTGCCACTTCAATATACTGCCAAGCGTCTGCTATGTGCAGTCTTGCTGAAGTAACGTGCTTATTACGCTCAACATTAATGTGGTTAGTTTGTTCTGACCACATTTCTTGTAGGGCGGTCATCTTAAGATAAAAGCCCTCCATATCAGCGGTAATGAGCGTTTCTTGGTATACCCACAAATATTTTCCCTGCAACTCAGTGCCCACATAGGTCAATGTTAACGGTTGCTGCAGCTGATCTTGCATGGAAAATGTTGAAATAGCGTAATAAGCAAAGGCTTCGCGACTGACCGGATCGCCAATCAAATCGGCATTTTTATCGATTACCCGCTGGGCAGCATGCTCAGCGTCGTGCAGATAAAATCGATGCTGAATTTCAAGCATTCCCGTGCGCTGATTAAACACAATACTGGTATAGGCTTCTTTTTGCTGGTGGGCATTAGCTGCACTAGCAAAACAGAGCAAGCCTGTAAAACAGATCAAACATTTGACTAAAATGGACATTATTTCTTCTTCAGTTTAATTTCAGGCTGTTTAAGGGCTTCTTTGTTGTCGTGCATGATATCGCGATACTGATTACCCTTACGCTCTTCTTCTTTAAAGGCTTCAATGCGTGATGGAATAATTTGCCGCGGATAATAGTTGTTTTCAATATTCACATCGGCAGTTTCACCACGGCGATCAACCACAGCAGACACTAAGACATTGTCTTTGTCAGTCACAATCAGTTTACTGACTGCAAATGGCGAACGCCGCCAAATTTCAGCAGGGAACACCAATGATTCGGTGTTACCATTTTCGAAGGTTAATTCAAGCAAAATGGGCATCACCAACCCGCCAAGATTGGCAAAGTTAAACACGTAATAGTTTTTATCTTCTTTAAGTGCCCGCGCCAGGACTTGTTGCTCCCATGGATCGAGTTCGGCGTGCTTTTTGTTGTACTTGTTACGTTGTTTATTGGTGACGCTAAATTGATCATGCTGATCATGGTAATCCGCGTTGTCGTGATTTAACTCAACCCAGGTTTTTTGACCGCTTTGTTGATTACGTTCAACCGAATAAGGCATAGGTTTGTCTTTATAATCTTGGCGACGGCGATCAAAATCAATATCAGGATTATTGCTGTCTAGGCGCAGTTTATAAATCCGATCTAAGGCAATATCCACATGATCTGTGGTGTAAAACCAGCCGCGGAAAAACCAGTCTAAATCCACCCCTGAGGCTTCTTCCATGGTGCGGAAAAAGTCGCTTGGGGTTGGGCGCTTGTTCATCCAGCGGCGACTGTATTCTTGAAAGGCAAAATCAAACAGCTCACGGCCTAATATTACTTCACGTAAAATATTGAGTGCCACCGCGGGTTTAGTATAAGCATTAGGCCCAAGCTGCAATACACTGTCTGACTGGGTCATTACCGGTACTTGCACGTTAGACTTCATGTACTCAATTACATCGCTTGGCTCACGCCCCCAAGGTAAATCTGGGTCCCATTCGCGGGTGGCAATGCCGTCTAAAAAGCTGTTAAGGCCTTCGTCCATCCAGGTCCATTGACGTTCATCTGAGTTCACTACCATCGGAAAATAGTTATGGCCCACTTCGTGGATCACTACGCCAATTAAGAATTGTTTTTCCGCCAAGGTATAAGTGCGACTTTCATCTTCATGCCAAATGGTGCGTGGGCCATTAAAGCTGATCATCGGGTATTCCATGCCGCCAACGGGGCCGTTAACACTAATGGCTGCGGGGTAGGGATAATCGAAGGTAAAGCGTGAATAGACTTTAAGGGTGTGAATAATTGAGGCTGTAGAATAACGCTGCCACAACTCGCCACCTTCTTTAGGGTAAAACGACATCGCCATAACGGGCGTGTCGGTATCATTACCTTGCTGATAACCTTGGGCGTCCCAAATAAATTTACGTGATGATGCCCAGGCAAAGTCGCGGACATTTTCGGCTTTAAAATGCCAGGTTTTAGTGCCTTTGGCCGTACTAGACTCATTCGCGAGTGCTTCGTCTGCGGACACGATAAACACGGGTTTTTCGGCGGTTTTAGCCTTATCTAACCGCTTGAGTTGTTGTGACGACAATACTTTTTTACTGTTCTGTAATACGCCAGTGGCCGTGACAATGTGGTCGCTGGGTACCGTCATGCTGACATCGTAATTACCAAACTCGAGGGTAAACTCGCCGCTGCCTAAAAATTCTTTGTTGTGCCAGGCTTCATAGTCAGAATAACTGGCGACGCGCGGAAACCACTGCGCCAATAAGAAGATGTCATTACCGCCTGCACGTTTGTCATCGGGAAAGTGCTCATAGCCAGAACGTGCGCCCACGGCATCTTCTTCTAAGATATTGTAAGCGTAGCTAATATTAATTTTGGTGCTGCTGTTGGCTGGTAGCGCCTGCGGCAAATCAATGCGCATTTGAGCGCCGACAATGGTGTATTTTAATGGGTTATGATTTGCCCCCGTCACCTTACCAATGCGATAGCCCATTTCGTTATCGGCTAAAAACTGTTGGCGACGCAGGTCTTGCAAGCTGATTTTTGCAAACGCATTATCACCATAAGTGTTGTTAGCACTCACGCTACCATCGTCGCCGTAAAAGGTGCTGCTGCGTTCTGCTATCGAGTCTGATTTAAAGCGATTTTGTTCTAGCTGCAACCACAGATATTTAAGCGTATAGGGAGAATTATTGTGGTAAGTAATCACTTGCTCACCTTGAATACGACGCTTTGGTTCATCAAGTGTGACATTGATTTTATAATCAACTTGTTGTTGCCAGTAATCGATTCCCGGTTCACCAGCGGCATTGCGATAATTATTTGGCGTGGGTAGGCTCTCTTCAAGTTGACGAAACTTGTCGTCGAAATGCTGCTTGCTTTGGACCATTTCTGTAGCCGAACTTGTAAAGATTGCTGAACTGGTCAATGCCAATAACAGCAGGTGACGATACATGCGCATAAACACTCCTTTGACAGCAGAAAACTGATGCCAATAAACCCAAAATGATGATTGATATCTTTTTTTGGGGGGCAGTGTAACTAACTTAATAAGGTTATGCAGTGAGAAGAGTGTTACGAAGTTTTGCACCTTGCTGATGCCAATTCCCTATGGCATAAAAACGGCTAGCAGTATTAATTGAAGCTAGGCAGAAACTTTTGCAGGTTTTTGTGGCGGACTTCGCCTGAGGTTAATTCAGGTAAAATTTTGTACTTATTGATAATCTGTTGATATTCACCATTAGCTTTTAGTATATCTATACTCAAGTGAATTCAAACTGCAGGTTTTAATTTCTGAAAGTTATCATTAATTGTATCACCGAGTGTATCGGCAATATCGGGGAGGGTGATGCTAAAAAAGT